>NZ_JBFRTR010000008.1:0-108395 GCF_041474215.1 Vibrio sp. 10N.222.52.C12 | reverse complement strand
CTCTTGTTTTCTATATAACTCTCATCTTCTTATAGAGCCGTGCTGAGTGATTAAGACTCCGTTCCTGAATCACTTTTTCTAGGCTGATGACATTCAAAACCGCAAATGCAGACGCTAAAAAAGACACCACACTCGTCAAAAAGTGTGGTGTCTTGGTTATTATTGCAAGGCTAATTAACTAACAATAGTTAAGATTAGTTGGCTGGACGCCAAACGCCCCATTTGTCATTTTCGTAAGTCGCTTTAGGGTTAGTACCACCTTGAACCCACCATTGTGCTTTCCATGACTGGTTCGAGTAAGTCACGACTTCGCCACCAAGGTAAGTCGCTGATGAGTCCCACGTACCTGGATCTGGCGTAGGGTCTGGGTCAGGAGTCGGATCTGGATCCGGCGTTGGATCTGGGTCTGGTGTTACGCCACCGTCATCAGCAATTACTTCAAAAGTGAAAGTTTCAACACTTTCGCTTTCAATCGAGCTAGCCATAAACGATAGAGTTTCGTTTGCAGTGATGCCAGTGGTATCAACTACGATAGAAGCCGTGCCGTTATTTTGAATGCTTACTGAAGAGCCTTGAGTTTGAGTCAATGTCGCCGCTTCACTTGTTGCAATCACAACTTTGTCACCAGCATTCACTACGTTGTCACTCTTCACTAGCTCGTAGATGTCGCCTTTTAATGGTTCAACACCACCGTCGCCACCATCAATCAGCGTTAACTGACCAGAAGCACGGCTATCTTTTGAGTTAAAGAAGTTACGTGAAGGATCGTTTTGGAAGTACATGTAGTGCTGCATTTCAGTGTGCCAATCACCAATGAAGATCGCGCCATCTTTAAACTCTTCGTGCCAGCCGTTAATCTCTGAAGCCAACAAGCGAGCCCAATCGTTAACGTTTGAAGCGTCGATAACGATGTCGAAGCTACGCGCGACTTCACCGTACTTGTTGATGATGTCGTACTTAACCGTATCACCAATTTCTGGCGTACCAAACTGGTCAGAAACAAACAGGTCGCCACGGACTAGATCAGGTTGAGGTGTAGGATCTGGTGGTGGAGTTGCTCCCCCCGTGATAGTGATGTCTGAACAGTTGTAGAAACCTTCACCTGCAGCATCGTCACGTTGCCAACGTACGTATAAGATTGCATCGCCAGAGCGGTCTGAAGGAATCGTTACGTTGATACGGTATTTGCCACCACTTACAGGAACATTCCCAACTTCTTGGAGAAGGTCTAAATCTCCCCACGCTAGGCCTTGGCTCAGGTCGGCGTTTGGTTTGGTTAGGTAGAACTCCCAGAAAGAAGGGTTGTGTGGCGCTGTCGCATTGAATACATATTCAAATGTACCAGTGCTTAACTCGGTGCGAGTCCAACCTGTATGAGGTGCACCCATGCCACGTTTTTGCGAATCATTGGCGTAACATAACGTGCCGTCTGGAATCGCCGCTTTCACTGCATTGATGTTGTTGAAGTCTTGAATGTTTTTCGCATACTCGTTGCGTTGAACGAACGGATATGACCCTGAAATCTCTTTTGCTTGAGCACATGCTGCATTTGGTGGTGTACCCGACCAAACCCCGCCTTGTTCATAGCACGTATTCTGACGTGCACTTGGAAATTCAGACCAGCCATGAGCGTTTGCTACTGATGGTACGCTGGATAGCATAGCCATCCCCACTGCTATTTTTAGAATATTATTATTTGCTGTTTTCACTTTCCCACTCTCTATTATTTTACCCCCATATGAAATATTGATTGGACATTTACTAATCAATATTGCAGTTCGAGGGTTTATAGTTTCTGACTTAAAGAACACGGAAAATATATACGTCATAACTATCAATAAAAGTGGGATTTATTTTGAAAGGAATCAGAATCACACAACTCAAAGAAATGCGTTAGAGATAGATGATATTGGTTCGAATTATCAATTTTTACCGACAAAAATTACGCATTCCCTAAGAAAATAGATCGCTAGGAAGGTATTTTTTCATTGAATTAATTGGAGTGGAACGCTCGCATAAATAATGATATTGAGTGCTTTTTATCATCATTATTATTACGTTGTTGAGACTGCTGTAAAGTCGCTAAGCTATTGAGCGTATACGTTTATAAATGGATAAATCATTAAACGTTAATTTGAACGAGCTAAACTAATAGCGGCTATTCATGCCAAATCGATTCGACATATCATCGTCCATACGACCGCCCTTCCAACCGCCACCGCCCAACAAATTAAGTACATCACGCGCGTTATATTCCTCACCACCGAAGAAGTCATTAGACACATTATTACGCAGCAATTGAATGGCTGGAGCAATTTCAGCAGCAAGGTCTTGTGGATCAGCAAACAATGCTAAGGCAACCAGTTGTTGGCGCTTACTTAATTCACATGAACTCGTTTCTACTTGCCCAATAGAGAAAAAGTCACTGCTTCCGTACGCTTTCACCAACTTTGCAGAAAGTGATTTGATTACTTTCTTGATTCGTCGTCGTTGAATATATCTAAACATATAGATTGCCTTGTATTGATGAGCTTAAGTTAACCAAACAGCAGATAAGTTTGATTGTCGACCGAGATGCTTTTTACTTGCGTGTTAAATACGGATTCTAGCTGTTCAGGCACAAGCACTTGCTCTGCACTGCCAGATGCTTGTAGTACGCCCTTTTCGAGCAGCAGTACTTGGTCGGCATGCCTCAAGGTTCGGTTCAGGTCGTGGTTAGCCATAATAACCGCAATGCCCTTCTCAGCCACTCGTTCAATGAGCTTATACAGCAACGCTTCTTGAGCAATATCCAACGGCGCTGCAGGTTCGTCTAGGATCAGGAGCTTTGCGTAAGGATTGAGCGTCGGCCAAATTTGCAGGCACATTCCCGCCAAACGAACGCGTTGCCATTCACCACCAGACAGTGTCTGAATTGAACGATGAAGTTTGTCTGTGATGTCCAACATCTGGCTTATCTCTTCCAAAGCCGTGTTGATTTCAGTATCAAGGCCATGTGATGAACTTGGCAGTGATAACGCAAGGTATTGGAAGACTTCCAAGTTGAAGGCGGGCCTTGCACTTTGACAAAGATAAGCGCGATGCAATGATAAATCTTGTAGTGATAATACTGACAAGTCTTGTCCGTCGAACTTTATATCACCTTTGTAGCCATCACCAACGCCAGATATCGCTTCTAATAAGGTACTTTTCCCACTGCCATTAGGACCGATGACATGAGTCACCTGCCCTTGCTTGAGCTCAAATGATAGTGGTAATAAACGAGCGCCGACGCTCAGGCTCTTAATTTGAATCATGATTTTTAATTAACATCCAAATGAAGATTGGTGCACCGATACTGGTTGTCATCACACCCAAGGGTAATTCCGCAGAATCGAGTAATGTACGTGCGCAAATATCAGCAAACACCAGTAACGCGGCACCGGCAACGGCAGACAAAGGAAGAAGGTATCGGTTGTCGGTACCAATCGCTAAACGGAGTAAGTGTGGCACAACCAAACCCACAAAGCTGATCACGCCACCTAACGCTACTGCGCAGCCGACTAAAATAGACACAGCGAAGATTAAACGCCAACGTAATCTCGGAACGTTCACGCCTAACTGCGCAGCATGGGTCTCGCCAATCATGAGTTTGTCTAGCTTGCTACCTTGCAGGCACAGCCAGATAATAACGGGGATCATGACTAACGTGAGCGAGTGTTGGTACCAAGTTACACCACCCAAGCTACCCATTAGCCAATACATCAATAAGCGTAAGCTAAGATCATCACTAAAATAGAATGCCCACGTCACCATCGCACCAGAAAGAATACCTAACGCCACGCCCACCAGCAAAAGTTTCGCGGTAGTGAGTCGCATCGTTTTTACCATGCTCACCAGTATCACGGTGAAACAAAGCGAGCCTAAAACGGCGGCAATCATAAATAATTCAGGCGTAGGAGCAAACGGCAAGAAGAACAGCACGATCACCATCGCCAAGCTTGCGCCACCAGAAATGCCGAGCACACCTGGCTCTGCTAATACGTTACCCAATAAGACTTGTAAGCTTGCGCCAGATACAGCTAACCCAGCCCCGATCGCAATAGCCGCCAATAGTCGAGGTAAGCGTAAATCAATCAGTAGTTTTTGTTCTAACGTGGACATGGTGCCCAGAGGGGAAATGAAGAGATCGCCAACCATTAGATAAATCGCACTCAGCGTGACAAGCAGTGCAGCCATCAGATAAATGGCTCGGGTCCATTTTCGCTGTTTTTGGTGAAGAAGTTGTTGGAAATCCATATCAAGCTACTTTGAAATTGTTCGCGTAACCTTACCTGTATCCCTAAATAAACTCAAGGCTCACACCGTAATGTGAACCTTGATATTTCAACCAGTTGAGCGGTTATTTTGCTCGCTTTAACCCGGCTCGGTATTAATCGTACACAAGCTGACCGTGGTCGAATCGTGTTTCAACTTCGCACACCATTAAGGCCGCTCGCTGACCGATAGCAACGTTACGATTTGGAAATACCACCGCTTCGTTTTCATTCTTCGCCATCAATGGCTTATCACCATCATGACCAAACACTTCACCGTGCTTGAACGCCGTAAAGTTTTCAACGGCATCAGAGAACATAAAGTCAAAGTCATCATGCAAACGAACAATGGTTCGGCTTACGCGATAAGTAATGGTTTTCTTTGGTAAATGCTCTGGTTCTATTTCAGCAATCAAATTGCGCATTGCCAAATCGAAAGCAGTTAACTTATCAAGCTGGTTCTCACCAATTCTTGCTACCTGCCCTAGCTCCATTGTCAGTGCTTGCGCTTCAAAGTTTTCAGCACTGTACCAACTGAATGTACTGGTTGGCGCATTTGACAACAACACTGCTTCCACGTGCGCACTGTTAATGAAATCAAACAGCTCTTTACTGCGTACTTCGTGGCGAACTTTAGGGCTCACTGCAAACGAGTAATGCTTAGATAAACGGATTGCACAGTGCAAATCTAGATGCCAACGAGTGGCAGGTTCCGTTTCTTTGTAAAACTCAGTCACCAAGAACTTCAAGTTCTTCGCGATATCCACTTCTCGATTGCTCTCGTACTGCTTTTCATCAAACAGACGATTCATGTTCACATCAAGAAAACGAGTATGCGCGTTAGTGGCTTCTGGGTGAGCTATGATAAACAAGCATCTCGCGTTTACTACTTGGAAACCTGTTTCAATATCCTCAATGAGCTTATCGATCAGCTCCATTGGTGAAGTTTCGTCGCCATGAACACCGGTTGAAAAAATGATGTTCTTGGTTTCAGAATTAAAATCCGCGGGAATCACTTCCAAGACACCGCGTTGATGAAGCTTAATTTGAACACCGTTACTCAGTACGGTCTGTCCTGCAAACACTTCTTGCTCAAGATCTAGGCTGTCAAAAAGAAATGATTGGCGAAAGAGGGTCTTCGTCATGCGCTACTCCTTAATTGCACGGCCGTATGTTAATAAATTGTACATAGAAATTGTGTTGCTAGGATCGCACTTATCAACAGAAACTCCGTTATCACTCACAAATACTACCCATATATTTTTATATTACCTGCTGACTTTACTAACCGACATCTGTTCCAAATAACTTTCTCTATTTAAAGAGACTTTTGGTTGTTTCGGCTTATCTCAGGTTATGCCAGCAAGATAAGAGCCACGTAAGCTAACACAGCTCTTACCTGCTATGAACAGATTGAGATCAATTAATCTTCCTGATCGAGCAATCTTTCAAATTCATCGATTTGAACTTTGACCATGTCGATGCTTTGTTGCCAAAAATCAGCTTGAGTCAGGTCCATTCCTAAGTGCTTTTGAACGACTTCTTCCGCCATCATGCTGCCCGTATCACGAAGCAACGAAACGTAATCGCCGTAGAATTGCTCACCTTTCGCATCGCGCTGAGCGTAAACACCTTTACTGAACAGGTAACCGAACAAGTATGGGTAGTTGTAGAAGCTTACTTGAGAGATGCTGAAATGCAGTTTGCTCGCCCAGAAGTAAGGGTCAGCTTCTGTCATTGCATCGCCATACCACTCTTTCCAAGTCGTTTCCATCAAGTCACACAGCTGCTGAGCCGTTAGCTCGCCTTTTTCACGCTGCTCGTAGAAGGCTTTTTCAAACTCAAAACGAACGGGAATGTTCACCATTAATGCCAAAGAAGAAGAAAGCTCTTCCCACAGCATTTCAAGTTTCTCATTACGTGTTTGTGCTTGTTTTAACAAATGGTCTCGAACGATATTTTCAGCAAAGATCGAAGCGGTTTCTGCCAGCGTCATTGGGTAGCGTGTTTGACACAACGGCATGTCTTTCATCACCCAGTTGTGGAACGCGTGGCCTAACTCGTGTGCCAATGTCATTAAATCTGAGCGGCTACCGCTCCATGTCATGAACACAAGCGGAGTGCGTGTAGCAGCAAACTTGGTGCAGTAAGCGCCTAAACGTTTGTTGGCTGCTGGTGCGGCATCAATCCAACCATTATCAACCATCAAAGCGACAAAATCAGCCATCTCTGGATTTACTTCAGCGAACGCAGTTTTGATCACGTCGATCGCCTCATCAAATGGGTAAACCTTAGATTCAGCGTCACCCAGCGGCGGCATCGCAGCTAAGTGATTCCAAGGCTTCATTTCATCTAGCCCGTGAACTCTTGCCATTAACAAACCTGCTTTCTGACCAACAGCTCGATTAGCTTTCGCTACCGACATCATGGTGTCTAGCGTTTCTGGCACAATGCGGCTGCCGTGTAGGCTTGGATCTAGGAAATGCACATCGCTAATCTTCGAACGCTTTTTGTTTTCAGTCAGTCGCCAACCCGCCAATGCATTTAGAATCGAAGCAAAAGACTCTTGGTGCGTTTTCATCGCACCTTGAACCGCGCGCCATGCTGGTTCTTGTTTGTCGAATTCGCTGCCGTACAACAGGCTCGCGGCTTGTGAAAAGCCTAGGGCTTCCTCTTCACCGTCCAGCTTTAGCGACAGTTTTAAAGATCCGGTTAGGTTATCGTATAAACGACCCCATCCGTCACGACCATCAACCTTCATCGCTGCTAATAACTGCTCTTCAGCAACACTGAGTCGGCTGCTTGATAACTTACGAGAGCTTTCAATCGCAAAGCGCTGCCCTGCTACGTCCGCACTATCATGCTCTAATACTGCATCAATAAATTCTGGTTCTGCGTGAATTAGCGTATCTTCGTAAGGGCTGAACGCTTGAGACATTTCAGAGTTCAGCTTCGCTACACGACCAAGCAATGCTTTCGCTTCTGTGTGTGTCGCGTCGACCGATGCGTGGCAATTAGCGAAGGTGTTGATTGTACTCAGTAACGTGCCTGCCGCTTCTGAAGTCTGAATCGCGTTTTGCATCGCTAGAATGATATGACGCTTTTCAACGTGTAGGTTCAACAGCTCAATGCACTGCTGAATGAGTTCAATGTCCTGTTCGATTTTTGCATCATTAAGATCGCTATAAGCAATGCTTAGATCCCAACTTGGTGTTGTCATGACTAAATTCCTTTCACGTAGGTAGTAATACCAATCAGGTATAGCGGCTGTGAACGCCGCTTTATACTTCTATTTATATTTCTGTTTCTATTTACAGATCTAAAAGATTGTTAATTCTTAAACTGTGTTTTTTGAACACTCAGAGAACAGGTATCCCTATCGATTTAACGCTGATAAAGCTCTGCGCAAACTGAGTGATTTGAATATGCGTTATCGATGCGTTTTCTATCGATAACTTCGAGTACAAACTCGGGTTTTTCCAATCAATATTAAGGCAGTGCGCTAGCAGTATGCGAATCACACCACCATGAGTAACCAACAATATGTTGTCACTTGAATCATTCAAAAGTTGCGACCAAGCTTGAGTTACTCTGTCGTGGAAGCTCTGTAAACTTTCTGCGCCAGTTAATTGATGATTAGCAGGGTCTTTCCAAAAGGTTTCTAACATTCCCCACTTGTCTTCAAGTTCATCAAATGGGACACCATCTACTTCACCGAAGTTCATTTCCTGAAAACCCGATGCAACTGATAAAGGCACAGACATACGCTCTGCAAACAAGCTCGCGAGATCACCACATCGTCTTAGTGGAGAGCTAACCACGCTATCAAAGGTAATGTCTTGTGTAGTTAGTGCCTCACATATCTGTTCTTGAAGATCAGAGTTGACCAGCACATCAGATAAACCATTGAGCGCAGCTTTTCCTTCGACTTTGCCATGTCTTAACAAATAGATGTTTTTGGTTGTTCCATTGACCATGTGTGCGACCTAGCCTTGAATATCAAGCAAGTGATTAGATGGTTTTAAGTGCAGCGGCAATCCGGCAGCAACCAGCGTGACGCGCTCAACGACGCGAGCTAGCGCTTGGTTCATTCGTCCTGCATTGTCCACAAACAAGCGAGACACTTTACCCAGCGGCACCACACCTAAACCGACTTCGTTAGAGACCATGATAATTTGCGCCGGACTTTGCTCGACGCTTTTGACCAATACTTCAACCACGGCTTCAACCTGTTCATTAGTTGCGTCATCACCCAGTTCAAAGATGATGTTGTTCAACCACAAGGTTAGGCAATCAATCAATACCACATCTTCTTTCTCAAAAGACTGCAGTTTTTCGGCTAATTCGACGGGTACTTCATGCTCAATCCACTGCTCGCCACGACGTTGTTGATGGTGCGCGATTCGTTTTCGCATTTCATCATCAAGATATGTCGCTGTCGCAATATAATTGAGGCGTCCATTTGAACATGCTTCAAGCGCACATAATGCTTGTTGCTCTGCAAAACTAGACTTACCAGAACGAGCCCCACCCAATACCAAATGGCTGTTTCGCTGACTTGCTTGATTAATTTGATTAGCTTGAATAGTTTCATTCGTGTTGGTCATAGGAAGCCGTTATAGAAAGCCATTGTAAAATGCAGTAATGAATACAAGGTAAGTCAGCAACTCCATTAACTGTTGAGCCGCACCCAAGCAGTCCCCAGTAAAGCCGCCAATTCGAGCCGTTAACCACGTTTTAAAACCTGTTCTGAACAGATAGGCGACGACAGATAAAACCAAAGCGAATTCAAGACCAAACCACAGGCTAGGCAGCACGCCTACCAGCAACAAGAAGACAAGTTCGCCTTTGGTTTGCTTGTTGGCCAATGGTTTACTTTTACTGGTATCTAAATCACTGACATAAGGCATGTCGTAAATTAGCGATGCAGCAATCGCGCGGCTAAAGGTATAACTGGTCACGATTACCATAAACAGTCTCGTCATGCTTATGAGTTCATTCAACAGCACCCACTTGCCAAGCAGAGCCATAATCAGAGCAGACGCACCATAAGTACCGATTCGACTGTCTTTCATGATGGTCAAACGGCGTTCTAGGGTCATGCCGCCACCAATACCATCCGCCATGTCAGTTAAGCCGTCTTCATGGAAAGCACCGGTCAGCATCAAACTAAAACTCATCATCAAAAAGATGGCAATCGAGCTTGGTAACACAGTATCAAGCAACAGGAACAAACCGCCGCACAAGGCGCCAAGCAACAAGCCGACTGTTGAGAAGTAACGACCAGAACGGTTCATACGCTCTTCTGAATAGGGCGTATTCTTTGGCATTGGCAAACGAGAAAAGAAGCCCATAGCCAACGAAAACAGCTCCCACTGATAAGCAGCGCGATCTTTCAAAGATCTGTTCGGCGTATCACTCATTAAACTGTGACTCCGGCGCTCTCGAAGCTCGCCATGTTGTTATAGAACTCAGCGGCCGCTCGGATGATTGGCATGGCTAGTGCAGCGCCCGTGCCCTCGCCTAGTCTCAAGCCAAGATCAAGCAACGGCTCAGCGTCTAGAAGTTCTAATAGAATTTTGTGTCCTGACTCTTCTGAGCGATGCGCGAAGATCATGTAGTCACGGCAATTCGGTTCAATTAAGGTCGCAACATACGCAGCGACTGACACGATAAAACCATCGACCAGTACAGGAGTTCTGTTTTGATAAGCGCCAAGGAAAGCACCGACCATTTGCACTATTTCGTAACCACCGACTTGAGCTAAAATCGATTTAGGATCGAGTCCTGTGCAGCGTGCAACACCTTGCTCAACCACCTCGACTTTTCGTGATAACTGTTCGTTGTTGATACCAGTGCCTAAGCCTACACACTCTGCAGCAGTTCGGTTTGCTACCGCACTTAAAATCGCTGACGCGCTACTGGTATTGCCGATGCCCATCTCACCAAACATAATGATATTGGTGCCATTCGAAATAGTTCTAGATACAAGCTCTGAACCTAGTTCAATCCCACGTTCGACTGTTTCTAAACTCATTGCAGCTTCGTTGGCAAAGTTATTGGTTCGTGTACCCAAGCGCTGAGAGATCAACATGTCACTGTCTGATTCCACAGGCAACAATATCCCCGTGTCGACTACCGTGATATCGATATTATTCACCGCACAGAAGCAATTGATCGCCGCGCCATCGCTTAAGAAGTTCAACACCATCTGTTGTGTTACCGCGCTTGGAGCAATACTCACGCCTTCGTCAGCAATGCCATGGTCGCCAGCAAAAATGATGATACTTGGCTTATTCAATTCGATGTGTTCAACCGCAGCTTCTTTGCCTTGGCTCTGAATCAAAGCCAGTTGATGTGCGACTTTTTCTAGTAAGCCAAGTGCGCCAAGTGGCTTGGTTTTTTGGTCAATTCGGTGTTGGATGTACTGCGAGTATTGGGTATCTAACATAGTTTTTAAAAACGCTTATTCTGGGTACGTTGATATAGGGCTGCTACTTAGGTACTGCTACTTAGGGCGTGCGACAGAAAACACATTGGAAAGCGTCGCGTATTCACCGCCACCAAGGCGAGACAAAGGGTCCAATGCCAACGCATCAATCTTAAGACGTTCACTCTCTTTATCGATCACGTCTTCGGAAATGTACACGGTTTCGACTTGAGCAAAGATGAGGCTTTGTGGCACCTCTCCAACCTCTTTTACTTCGTATAAGGTGCAGCCAAAAGCGACCGCGCACTCTTTCACTCTCGGTAAAGAGAAGCCTTCAAATTCAACCAACTCGATATTATTCGCGGTTACTTCAGACTCACCATGGTCGAGCGTGGCTGCTGTCGCCGTCATTACTTCTGCAGAACTTGCTGACGCGATATGAATGACCAACTTACCCGTTTCAAGGGCATTACGAGTGGTGTCTTTGATTTCGCCCGATGGCTTTTTCCCGACCGATAGCATCAGTAGCGGCGGATTGCTGGAAACAGGCGTGAAATAAGAGAAAGGCGCTAGGTTGTACTCTTGGTCAGAAGATTCCGTCAATGCCCACGCAATCGGGCGAGGAACAACGGTTTGTGTCATCAGGTGATAAATCTGAGTGGGAGCAAGAGTATCAAGCTTGAGGTTCATAGCACGTCCTTGGTCTATGTGAATTACGACTCAGTTTACGTGTTAAGCAAGGCTGTATCTATGGCTATGTGGCAGAAACCGCAGAGAGTGTTCTTAATTTAAACAGATCACACTGGTTTTTTCTCAGATTGACAGTCAAATTGACGAACCCTAAAACACAAATAATACTGATAATAGATTTATCAATAACTTACATTTTGGCATCGTTTATGCCTTATCTAAATTACTTATTAATCTCTCCATTGATAAGTACCCATACAGTGAATGCCCACAACACTGACGCTACACGAAGAAAGACAATCGATTGAAAGACAAAACAGAACAACGATTTAGGAGGTGTAATGATTCCAAATTCAAGTAAAAGAAAACCAAATAAATCAAGTAAGAAAGCTAGCAAAAAGGTAAGGAAAATCCCACTGTCCTTTACCTAGTAAGAAGCAAGAAAAGTAACAAAGCCCGTCGCCCAGCGGGCTTTGTTATGTTTAACGCCTAACTTAAGTTTCAAACCGCATTTATCTTTCCCACCGCCATTATGTTTCATATCGTACTTATGCTTCAGACCGTACTTATGCGTCGAGCCAAACTAAATCATCTCTTTTTCCATAAACAGGCGACTCCCCACATACTACTGACCACTCGTTTAACAAACTTTTATTCGCTTAAAATTCAAACACTGTCTATATTAAACAAGCACTTGTGGAGTGAAGAAGGGATTAAAATGAGCATTTCTGGAGACAAAACATCGGTCGTGGTGGCTGGTGCAACCGGGTTAATTGGTCATCATGTGATGAAGTTGCTCATCGATGAACCCGCCGCTGATCATATCTATGCCCTATCTCGCCGAGCGTTAGATTCACAGTTTGATTCCAACAAGCTCCACACACTCATTCACAGCGACCTGCAAGTTACCAGTTGGGATGACACGAATGCGACGCCTAATCTTGGCGTTATCTGCTTAGGTACGACTAAGAAAAAGGCAGGATCAAAAGAAGCGCTTCGCAAAATCGATGTGGAACTGGTTAGCCAAGTCGCACAGTCGATGAAGTTTCTTGGGGTTCAACGCGTAGCGGTCGTTTCTAGCTATGGCGCTTCACCAGATTCCTATTCGCACTACCTTCGCTGTAAAGGACAAATGGAACAAAATTTAAAACGTATTGGCTTCAAGCAGCTTTTCATCGCACGCCCTGGGCCTCTGGTGGGTGAGCGTGATGAACCTAGAGCTGATGAAAAACTCCTGCAAAGTGTCTTTCCTCTGCTGTCTCCATTTATGCTTGGTAAGTTCACAAACCTACGCCCTATTCAGTCGGAAGACGTAGCCAAAGCAATGTTGTTCCGGTTATTCGAAAATAATTTCCAAAATATCGAAATTTACTCGTCAAGTGACATGCTCAATTTATTGGCAAAATATCGCTAAAAAGCTCACCTATTCATCACAATGTTGAATATCCACCCATCCTATTGAGTGGATATTACTAATCGTTCTAATAAATTACTTTTCCTTATTTTACGTTTTGTTACAGGTCGCTACTGTAGCTAACAGTATTTGCGCCCATATATCTAAGCGCCCTATCGATTTAAAGAAATTCATAAGGAAAACAAATGTCATTTTCAGCTATCGCTGCCTTAGCGGTATTCACTGGTATCCTCTTTTTTCTCTACGGACAGCAGAAAAAAGAAAACACACTTTCTCGCCTCGTTTTACTCGGTTTAGTATTTGGTAGCGCATTTGGTCTTGGTCTACAGCTGTTATTTGGTGAAGGCAATCCGGTCATCAACGAAACACTAGACTGGGTAAATATTGTTGGCCGTGGTTATGTTGGCCTACTAAAAATGGTGATCATGCCATTAGTCTTGGTTTCAATGATTGCAGCCGTGGTGAAGCTTGAGAAAGGCGGTTCACTGGGCAAGATTTCTGGTATCACTATTTCAGTATTACTGGCAACAACGGCGATCTCTGCGATTGTGGGTATTGCAGTGGCTCAAGCATTCGGTCTTTCGGCTGAAGGCTTAACAGAGGGCGCTCGTGAAACAGCTCGTATTGCAACACTAGAAAGCCGCATGGGAAGTGTTTCAGACCTAACCATTCCACAAATGCTGGTTAGTTTCATTCCGACTAACCCGTTTGCTGATCTAACCGGTGCTCGCTCTACGTCTATCATCGCTGTGGTTATCTTCGGCGTGCTAACAGGTATTGCTGCTCGTAAAGTAATGGCTGAGAAAGAAGAGCTAGAATCACCGATCCGTACTTTCGTTGACGCTGCGCAATCTATCGTTATGCGCTTAGTTAAGATGATCATGGCACTCACGCCATACGGCATCGCTGCGTTAATGGCGAAAGTAGTCGCAACATCGAGTGCTTCAGACATCCTAAGCCTACTCGGTTTCATCGTTGCTTCTTACGTAGCAATCATCCTGATGTTTGTTGTCCACGGTGTGTTGGTTTCTTTTGTTGGTGTAAACCCAAAAGAGTACTTCCAAAAAATCTGGCCGGTCCTAACGTTCGCTTTCACTTCGCGTAGTTCTGCTGCAACGATTCCACTGAACGTTGAAGCTCAAATCACTAAGCTAAATGTGCCACCAGCGATTGCTAACCTGTCTGCCTCTTTCGGTGCGACGATTGGTCAAAACGGTTGTGCGGGTATCTACCCTGCAATGCTAGCAGTCATGGTTGCGCCTACAGTTGGCATCGACCCAATGGACATCAACTTCATTCTGTCTCTGATTGCTATTATCACAGTGAGCTCATTCGGTATTGCTGGCGTAGGTGGCGGTGCAACGTTCGCGGCGCTTATCGTACTTCCAGCTATGGGTCTTCCTGTAACTATCGCAGCACTGCTTATCTCTATCGAGCCACTTATCGATATGGCACGTACGGCGCTTAACGTATCTGGTGCAATGACAGCCGGTACGATCACAAGCCGCCTATTGGGTAAGAAAGACAAGCAACAAAATCTGGAACAAGCGAACGCTTAATGGGTTCGATTGATTCAATCACTTGGGTCTCGTTAAGCAAAAAACCGATGCACATGCATCGGTTTTTTATTATCTGTTACTTCTAACTTCCATTACTTCACGAGCAACAGCTTAGAACACAAGTTGAATGACTTTTTCGGCAAGTGCTTCATCGTCGTCTTCACTTAATCCGCTGACACCAATAGCGCCAATCACCTGCCCATTTAATTCAATGGGAACACCGCCTTTAAAGCCAGTGATCTTTGGGTCAGTCCAGTAACTTAAGTCTTTACCAGTTTCTCTCGCCCAAGCACCTAAGTTACCACTTGGCTGTCTATCTCTTGCAGATGTATAAGCTTTGTTCTGTGCTAACAATCCGGCTTGAACACTCACATTATCCATGCGAATAAACGCCAGTAACTCACCGTGCGTATCACACACGCTCACCGCGATTGCTTGTTGATTACGCTCAGCAATGTCTAGAGCGTTAGACACCAGTTGTTGCGCGATCTTTTGATTCAACATATTCATTCCTTATGGCAGTGCTTGACCACGTGAGTACACGTATAGGTTGTACCACTCTTCACGAGACAGGTTTATCTGAGTCGCGACTGCCGAAGCTTTGATTCGCTCTAGATTTGTGGTGCCAATTACAGGTTGGATACGAGCAGGGTGACGAAGC
This sequence comes from Vibrio sp. 10N.222.52.C12, assembly GCF_041474215.1. Classification (NCBI taxonomy): domain Bacteria; kingdom Pseudomonadati; phylum Pseudomonadota; class Gammaproteobacteria; order Vibrionales; family Vibrionaceae; genus Vibrio; species Vibrio sp. 10N.222.52.C12. The sequence continues at coordinate 93,346 of NZ_JBFRTR010000008.1, read as the reverse complement.
AAAAATGCCAACACAATCGCTTCACTTTCTACGCCATATTGGTTCGCTAACTGAGCCACGTAGTGCGCTGTCTTTTTCACGTTTTCATGTTCTGAATACAAACCTTGCTCAGCAAATCGGCCTTGTGCCAAACAGCCCCAAGCTTGCAGTTGGATGTTATTCAATTGGCAATGTTCAAGAGTGCCTGCGGCGAAGTCTGATTGATGGTGCCCTTGCGAGTTAATCATCACCCCATCATTCAACCAATCCAATTTGGCTAAGCTCATCTCAACTTGATTCGCGACGATGGGTTGCCCAAGCGCAGATTGCAGGTACTGAATTTGATGGCTGTTCATGTTCGACACACCAAAATAATCGACCTTACCTTGCGCTTTTAAGTTCTCTAACGTTCTTGCTAGCTCATCGAGTTCCATCAAAGGGTCAGGGCGGTGCAATAACAGCACATCAAGCTTTTCAGTATTCAATCGATTGAGAATACCGTCTACCGATTGGCCTACCCAATCAGCCGAGAAATCATAACGACCAACATTGCCCTCGCCTTCAAAACGAATCCCACACTTAGATTGAATGAACATCTGTTCACGCAGATCAGGCGCTTGTTGTAATGCTTGACCAAAGGCTTGCTCAGCTTTGCTGAAGGTATAGATATCCGCATGGTCGAATAAGTTAATGCCCGATTCTAGTGCGGTGCCGATTACGCTTCGTGTTTGAGTAACATCCGCACTCGTCACTGGATTATCATTCCAGCCACCACCTAACCCCATGCAGCCATAGGCAATTTGCCCAACATTCGGTAGATAATTTGATAATGGGATACGTTTTTTGTCATTCGTTTTGTTTGTAGATTCAGTGCTGTTCGTCATATCGATTCTCGCTTAGAAGATTTGCTGACCAGAAATATGCCTCTATCATATTGTTCTTTTTAAAAACAGAATATGCTAGTTACGAAATGATTGTTTGATATGACGAACAATAGATTGGTAGGAACGCGCGAATGAACGAACACAAAAGAATAGAACGACTGATCCTGTTTGTAGAACTTGCTCAGCAACTCAACTTTACCAAGGCAGCCGAAAAGCTCGGTATCTCTAAGAGCTACCTTTCTGAGCAGATCAAACGTTTAGAGAACGATTTACAGTGCCCGCTTTTGGTCAGAACCACGCGCAGTGTTCGTTTAACCCAAGAAGGAGAACGCGCCTTACAGCAAGGCTTAACGATTCGCTCGCAAGTTTTACAGCTTGAACGCAGTGTTTCTGAGCAACACGACATCGTCAAAGGCCTATTACGCCTCACTGCGCCAAAGATGTTTACTGAGGTATATCTATTCGATATCTGCCAACAGTTTAGGCAGCAATACCCTGAGATTCGTTTCGAGATAAACAGTAGCTACACCAACTTTAATCTCAATCAAGATGATATCGATATCGCGTTTCGTGCCACCAATACGCCACCTGACAACATGGTGGCGAAACACTTGATTAGCTATCAACATGATTTAGTCGCGACTCCCGGTTATCTTAACCAATTTGGTCGCCCTACCAATGTGAGTGACTTAAGTGATCATCAATGCTTAGCAACTCTGCACCAAACCGAGTGGCCTTTAAAATCGGTAAATATTGATGTGTCCGGCTGGCTTTCAAGTAATGACAACCACCTGCTTAAGCAACAAGCTATGGCAGGCAGTGGCATCATCCGTATTGCAAGTTACTACGTTGCGAAAGAGATCGAGCTTGGAGAGTTAGAGCGAGTGCTGCCTGATGAATGTCTGCAACAAGGCAACAGTATTTATCTGTTCTATCCGCAAGTTATTTATCCGGCAAAGAAACACCAAGTGTTCGTTAAATTTGTTCAGCATTACTTTGAAAGCTTAAGTCGATAAAATGATGCACAGCTCACTAGGGCTTGTTGGTTTCATCTGGCCAACATATTCGTCGTAGCGAGCTCTACTTCAACCTCTTCGGCTGAATGTGATACCAGTGAAAGTCGACTATATGGCCGATCTACTTTCAAGCCTACTCGTCCTAGTTCTTTTATTTTTTCTTGCTCTTACATTTACATTAATACCTAAACATTCACTCTACGAATCGTTTTTTATTGACTTAAAAATGAAATCATAACGACACACTAATTTGCGTAACTTAGGGTGCAAATAGGCAATCATATTACAGTGCCTATCAGGAGGATGTATGAAACCAAATCGATCTACGGGACTCACTGGACATATAAGACATTGCCCATGTTGTTCTACCGAACTGGTCATCAAAGACCACATTCACGTTTGCCCGCGCAATGAAATTGGCGACTGTTACTTCGATGGCTATGACCAACACGAACAGCGCGCTAATGCTGATTTTATCGATCATGCAAGTGCCAATGATAGCCTTGTTTACGGCATGTCAGAACACTAAGCGTTATTAAAGATTTGTTGAAGTCATTTCGCGCCAAAAAAAATGCAGCGCCAATCGAGTGATTGTTCGCTGCATTCTTAGATCCTGTAAACTTAGCTAACCATTAAAATGGAGCTAGGTAAAACGGATTACCACATTAGATCATCTGGGATCACGAAGTCTTTGTACGGGTCATCTTCGTCTACTTCGTCTGTGCTACCTGCCTGCGTATCAACGATAGATTCTTCGTCGCGCATAGCAATCTTGTTCGCTACTGCTGTTGGAATAACAACATAGCTCTCGCCTTGACGAGCAATACTTAGAATGCCTTTACTTAGTTGCTTTTGAGTCAGCTCTTCTACGTAAAGATATTTAACTAGCGTACCGTCGGTGAAGTTGTATTTGATCTCACCGTTCTTCTGTTCGATCTTGTTCATCTCAATCAGTTGCTTCACTTGAGCTTTAATTTCTTTGCTCAACTGTTGTTCTTTCAACTGTTGGTTTAGCTCTTTGTCTTTCGCTTGCTGCGCCAGTTTAGTTTCTTCAGCTGCCGCTTTTGCTTCACGAGACTGAACGCGAGACTTTTTAGAGCCTTTCTTCGCCTTCTTTAATTTTTTCTCATTTACCAAGCCAGCTTTAAGCATCTGCTCTTGGAGTGTTAACTTTGCCATGACTTTCCCAGTTCAGGATTAAAAACGGCACTATCATACCTGTTTTTGAGGTTTCTGTTTACTGAACAAGAGTAAATTACAGAACAATCGCAAAATTTATGCTGATAGCTCTAAGCTGTGTCCATATTCCCTTCTTGTTGCTCACAACCTCCACTTTACCGCGACACACAGTTTTCACTTAAGCACGCCAATATTGGCTGTTCCACCGACTCGAAAGCATTAACTGACCCTATTATTCGCGCGCGTACCACTTATCATTCCGATAAGACAATATGTTAATTTTCAATGGTTAATCAATTTTATAAAACCTTGGCATATATCTCATATTTGAATAAATGCCATAGAGTTATAACTCCAATGTCATAACTCTTGACTACGTTATTCTAGACATCAATCAATAAGGATAACGTAAACGATGAAAACTCAATGGACTTGGTTAGCTGCACTTGTGGCATCCACATCAATCGCTTCGACCTCTGCCATAGCAGACACTGACGTGTATCTCACCAATAACACCAATCAAGTGATGACCATTCAAGCCAACCACACTGGTACCGACCTGCTTCAACTCGGTGATGAGTGGCAACAGCATGTTGAACAGATTGGTCCTTGGGAGACGAAGAAGCTGATAAGTTTCAACCGCTGGACTGGTGTGAAATCTGGGAAGACCTATGAGTTTGACACTGTGGTATCAAACGCTGTGGGCGAAAGTGTCACGCTCAACCAAACCATGAAGGGACATTGGTATAACTCGACACTGCAACATGGTTTGAGTGCCGCAGACGTCAACCTAACATTGCATGACGATCGTAATATTCATCGCAGCACAACCGATGCGTTCGGGGTCAATGCAGAGCTAGCCCTCAAAGCCGATTCTACAGCGCGCTATGATGATATTTATTACACCATCACCCCTCCAAAAGTGGATGAGCAACCAGAGCCGGATGCCAATACACTCAAGGTCATGACTTACAACATCTGGGCGCTGCCTGCCATCGCTTCACATATTGGTGACCGCTATGACCTACTCCCTCAATATGTAAAGGGCTATGACGTGTTGGCGCTTCAAGAGGTGTTTGCTAACGGCAGAGATGAGTTCTTGCGTGAGCTTGCGAAAGAGTATCCTTATCAAACTAAAATGCTCGATAAAGATGGGATTAACATATACGACGGTGGTGTGATCATTGTCAGCCGCTATCCTATCGTTAATGAAGCGCAGTATGTTTTCCCTGATTGCACGGGCACAGATTGCTTTGCTGATAAAGGTGTTAACTACGCGGAAGTTATCAAGAATGGTCAGGCTTACCATGTTTTCGCTACCCACACGGCATCATTCGATACGGACACCACTCGTGATTACCGACAACGTCAATTCAAGCAGATGCGTGCACTGGCGCAGTCTCTGAATATCCCGGCATCAGAAACTGTGGTTTACAGCGGTGACTTCAACGTGAACAAGCTCAAGTTCCCAAGCGACTATCAACAGATGTTTGCTAACCTGCAGGCTGATGAACCAACATACTCAGGTTACACCGCTTCTACCTTTGACCCACGCATCAACAACTTTGCGGGAGAGCCTATGTCGGGTGGCGAGAACGTTGAGTATCTCGATTATGTGGTAGTGAGCTCAGAGTATGCCGCTAAAGCGCATAACTACAATCGCGTGGATGTCCCAAGATCAACAAGCAGTGAGTTATGGAAGCACTACAACCTTTCAGACCACTTCCCTGTTAGCGCCGTGATCAAGTAACTCGGTGAACCAATAATGCATCGAGTTATATTAATCCTAATGCTCGTCTTAACGGCGAGCATTATTTGCTATTCGTGGTCATCAAAAACGAACGAAACAGCGCTATCTTCTGCTCAACACACAGAACCTAAGCCGCGTGTTTCTACGACAACTAATGCCGATAATTCCACGCCTACTGCAACCGCTAGTTCGGAAAACTCCGCATCGCACAGCAATCAAGCCCAAGCCGGAGCACTGGACGGTAAAATTCTTGCTGAAAACTTGAGTGAGCTTGAAGGCAAGGCTTTGTTCGATGAACTCGATGGGTTCTGGAAGCTTTGCCAACAACGCGATGACTGCGCAGAGCAACTCGCACGATTGAAATCAGAATTGCCGGGCATATGGTTTGAGTTACTGAGCGACTATCCGCAGCTATCGGCTGACTGGCAATTAACACAAAGCACTATCCCACTTGAATCCATAGAGACTCTTGAAGATCGTGTTGCCTTATTCAAGCAATCTGCACAACAAGTATGGGGAGAGTTGGCCCACCAGCTATTCGCTGACCAGTTTGCTCATCTGGATTTTACGCTTGACGCTAACACCCTTGAAAAGAACGAAGCGAGCCAGTTTTTGGCCAACTATCAAGATTTGCTTAGTGAATGGCAAAACAATACGGGCACGTTAAACGCCGAAACACAGCTTCAAAAATATGAACTGGCATTATCTTTGATACCCAGCAGCTATAGCCCTGCTGAAGTAGCATCAGTCAAAGCCGACCTTCAAGATGCCTACTTAGATGAAGCGCAGGCCAGCAACATTGCCGCGCGAGAACAACAAGTCGCACAACAGCAACAAACCGTGATGAGTTATCACGAGCAACTGGATCAGCTCAAAGCGACCTTAGACTCTCAGCGCTCATCAAGTTATGCCACTTGGATTCAACAAGATTGGGACAGTTATTATCAACAGCAAGTCACCGATTTCAGGGAGCAGTTCTTTAGCAAGTAACGCCTTAACTTAAACCATCACGAAACTGAGCGGGCGTTTTATTGAGCCAACCTTTAAACGCCCTTCTGAAATTTGCAGGGTCGCTATAACCGAGCCTTTCACCGATGTCATCAATGCTCATGGTTGTGCCGAGTAATAGCTCTTTGGCCAGCTCCACTCGAACTTCGGTAAGCAATATTTGGTAACTGGATTCATGGGTCACTAGCTCTCGCCTGAGTGTACGAAAGCTACAACCAAACTCATCCGCGAGTTGTTCAATATTCGGGAAACTGCCTGCGGTTTGATAAAAGATCGTTTTGATTTGGTTAGTCAGCAGATGCTCAGAGTCCAGCGTTTCCACTATCGACTGGCAAGACGCAAGATAGCGCTTCAGTGTTGCGGCATCATGAGTCAATAAGGTTTGTGATAAAACCGAGGCATCAAAACGCAGTTCACAATGGTTTTGTTCAAAAATCACCGGGCACTGGAAACGCTCGTCATAAAGCTTGGTGTAATTAGGGCGAGCATAAGGCAAAGCCAAAGTATGAATATCCAACTCATGACCAGTCAGTTCTTTGAACAAAGAGACGATTGAACTCAAGAAATACTCACTGCAGAAAGGTAGGAGATCGCCCACTTCCAAGGTGTTCTCAATCTGAATCACTGCTTGCTCGGAATCTAGAAATAATTTAACCGAGAAAATAGGACCATTCAGGCGCAGATATTTAAAGCCCAACTTGATGGCCTCCCCGACATTTTGACTGGTCGATAGCGCATAACCCAACACACCAAAGTGGCTCAAGCTAGCGTGTTCCCCCAGCCAAAGCCCTAAGCCATCGTGAGGAAAGCTCTGATTCGCCGCGCTAAATAACGCAAGTTTATCAGCGTAAGTCAGCTTTCCATTCGGGTCTCGCCAATCCATGTTCGGCAAACCCACATCATTGAGTAGCCTTTCAATATCGATACCTCGTTGCTCTAACGTATTCAACAGCAGCGCGATATCTAATGTACCCAACTGATGCCGATGTCCGGTCGGCTTATACTCCGCAATAATCTCCAATCGTCTCTCCTTATATCGAGCCCATTCCCATAAACATGACTACTCAGCTTCAACAACACTACTAACAAAATCGTGATTGGTAACGCGCTCTTGTCCGAATATGACCTCCCAATTCTACGCTACTCATCGCACAATGGCTTTAGTTGTTAAATTAATGTGAACCATCGCAATGATAAAAACGAACCCAGCCCCACACAGTTTGATTGATTCTAATGGTCAGCCGATCATTGGACATTTCGATGGCATCCCCAAACACCTAAACATCGAGAGCTTTGACTACCGAAACTCGATGGATGCAAAAGCAAATCTTTGGCAGAAGCACTTCCACTACAAACAATTTCAATTTGTCAGCATCGTCACCGACACGCACATTATTGGTGTCGCTATCGCGGATATTCGCTACTTGGGCTCGGCATTTTGTTATCTGTACGATATTGAAAACAACCATCTAGAAGAGTCATCTTGGTTGAGGCCATTAGGGTTTGATAAACAAGTTACCGCTTCGCCATTTGAAGGCAAGACAAGCATTGCAGGCCAAAGCATTGCTTTCGATATCGAAGGCGGGCAATGGCAAGTTCGATTGAATACCAAACTCATCAAGGCCGATATCGCTTTAGAGCCTAAAGCCGACAGCTTGCCCTTGGCGATGTGCAGCCCAACGGGTTATTCAGGTTGGACTTACACTCAAAAGCACAATGCTTTGCGCATCAGCGGTGAAATCCAAATCAAAGGAGAATCACTCGTTCTCGAACAAGCTCGTGCTGGTTATGACTTTTCAGCGGGTTACATGAGACGTGAAACCAGTTGGCGCTGGGCAAGTATCAACACGCAATCCCATGGCACAGATATTGGCTTAAACCTCGCGGCGGGCGTGAATGAAACCGGAGGCTGCGAGAACGTTTTATGGATCAATGGAACTCGGCACTTACTTAACCCGGTACAGTTTGCGTTTAGTCGCCAAGACACCAATTTACCTTGGCAGATAACATCACAAGATGGACGTATAAACCTGACCTTTACGCCCTTAAATAATCGCAGCGAAAAGCTCAATTTATGGCTGTTAAAAAGTAACTTTCGTCAGTTCATTGGTCACTTTTCTGGCTCGATTGAAGACAACAATGGAGTGACACATCAACTCGATGGTGTTCTTGGCCTAACAGAAGATCACTTTGCTCGCTGGTAGCGAAATTTTGCTAACTGAATTTCAGGCGAGCAAGTCTAAGTAAACTTGATACTAAGAACGCGTATGGCGTCTCAACAAGGATAAAACATGAATATCGACGCATTAATCAATTACCCAGAATGGCTACTGCTGGTATTAGCGCCCTTGTTCGTGGTGTGCATGTTGGCTGAGTATTTTATCGGTCAGAAGCAAGGTCGACTGCCTGATAACTCCAGCTATAAGCTTTCAGAAGTGATGTGTAATTTCACGCTGGCGGGAATGCATCAACTCTCCGATTTGCTCACCGGGTTATTGGTCGTGCAGCTGTATCTCTGGATGTTTGGTTGGCGCTTAATGGACATTGAAATGGGCGTGCTGAGTTTTGTTGTATTGATGGTGTTGCAAGACTTTTGCTATTACTGGTTCCACAGAGTAAGCCATCGTGTTCGCTGGATGTGGGCAGCACACGTGGCACACCACAGTTCAGAAAGCATGAACTTCAGTACGGCTTTCCGTCAAAGCTTAATGTATCCACTTGCTGGGATGTGGCTTTTCTGGATACCGTTGGTCATCATAGGTTTTGCCCCTAAGTGGGTCATCTTTGTGGTGCTTCTCAATCTAGGTTTGCAGTTCTTCGTCCATACACAATGGATACGAAGCTTGGGGCCACTTGAATACATCTTTAATACCCCTTCGCATCATCGAGTACATCACGGCAAAAACCCGCAATACATTGATAAGAACTACGCCGGCGTTCTTATTATCTGGGATAAGTTATTTGGTACATTCGAACCTGAAGTTGAAACTGTACGTTATGGCGTCACCAAACCCGTGAACAGTTTTAATCCGATAGTGGTCACCTTTCAAGAATGGAAGGCCATATTCAAAGATTTGAAGAACCGAGAGTTAACCATGAAGCAGAAAGTCCAGTTGATACTCTCGCCTCCATCGGATTAAACGGACGATAGACAGATTGTATTAACTAAGAAACCGCCTCAATTGGTTTCAAAACCTTCCCCACTGACTCGATTGAATAGTAAAGCACCGTTTTCCGGCAATTTATTTGTGATCTGGGTTGCACGCGTACCGCATACTATCAGATACTGAACAAAACTAACCTTCAGCCACAGTAAACGTTCCGCGCTTGCTGTTCAGGAAATTCAATGAGTTCAGATAATCAGCCAACCTACTTCTTTTTCGATTACGAAACATGGGGCGTTAGCCCAGCAAAAGACCGTCCGAGTCAGTTTGCGGGTGTTCGTACCGACCAAGATTTCAATGTTATTGGAGAGCCTCTGGTTATCTATTGCCAACCTCCCGCTGATTACCTCCCTGCACCTGAAGCTGCACTGATCACCCGTATCACACCACAAAAAGCGGCTTCACAAGGTCTCCCTGAGCCAGAGTTTATCGCTAAGATCCATGCTGAGTTAGCGAAACCTAACACCACAAGCCTTGGCTACAACAGTATTCGATTTGATGATGAAGTAACGCGTTACACCTGTTACCGAAACTTCATCGACCCATATGCGTGGAGCTGGCAGAATGGCAACTCTCGTTGGGATTTATTAGATGTAATGCGCGCTGTTCACGCACTGCGTCCTGAAGGCATTGTTTGGCCAGAGAACGAAGAAGGTTACCCAAGCTTCAAACTGGAACACCTATCTGTGGCAAACGGCATTGAACACGAGAACGCGCACGATGCGATGGCCGATGTTATTGCGACCATCGAGTTAGCGAAGAAGCTGAAAGCTGCGCAACCTAAGATGTTCGATTACCTTTACAACATGCGTCATAAGCGTAAGCTGAATGATCTGGTTGATATCGTAAACATGACACCATTGATGCACGTTTCGGGCATGTTTGGCCGTGACTGCAACTACACAAGCTGGATTGTGCCTATGGCTTGGCACCCAACCAATCAAAATGCGGTTATCGTGGTTGATTTAGCCAAAGATCCAAGCCCACTGTTAGAACTGGACGCTGATGAACTCAGAGACAGACTCTACACCAAACGCAGTGAACTGGGTGAAGACGAGCTACCAGTACCAATCAAATTGGTTCAACTGAACAAGTGCCCTATTCTTGCTCCAGCCAAAACGCTGACGGCTGAAAATGCCGAAACCATCGGTATTGATCGCCAACAATGCTTGAAGAACTTGGCACTGCTGCGCGAACACCCAGAGATCCGCGAAAAACTGATCGGCCTGTACTCACAAGAGCGAGAGTACGAAAAGAGTGATGATGTTGATACACACCTTTATGACGGTTTCTTCTCACCTGCTGATAAAACAGCGATGAACATCATTCGCGAAACTGACCCAAATAACTTGGCAGCTTTAGATATCACCTTCGGTGATGAACGTATTAAACCGTTACTGTTCCGTTACCGTGCGCGTAACTTCCCATGGACGCTCGACGAAGCTGAGCAATTGAAATGGGCGAACCATTGTCGTGAGTTTTATGAGTGCCGTTTAGAAGAGTACATGCTCAACCTTGAAAACCTCGCGCACGAACATGAAAGTGACGAGAAGAAAATGGCTATCTTGAAGGCGGTTTATCAATACGTAGAAAAGTTAGCTAGCTAATTCCATTATCAAGAGACGTAACACTTTGAAAGAAAGATTGATCCAACTGGTTTACTGCTTAATCTCCTTCACCTTAATCATAGGTGCACTTACAGCAGGTAACGCGTTACAGCACTTTTTGGATACCTCAATCCCTGGCAGTATTTTTGGCATGTTGATTCTGTTTGCCGCCATGGTGATTGGTATTGTTCCTTCGCACTGGGTACAACCCGGCGCAAGCTTGATTATCCGCCTAATGATCTTACTGTTTGTTCCGATCAGTGTTGGGTTGATGGATCACTTCGACATGCTCATCGCGAACGCATTGCCAATTATGGCGAGCGCCGTTGGTGGCACATTATTGGTGTTAGTATCCTTATCATGGTTCTTAGACCGCTTGCTTTCGAGAGGTAACTGATCATGTGGATTCTACTCACCATAGTGGTATTCCTATTTGCTCGCTGGGTAAGTCAAAAAGTAAACTCGCCGCTGTGTAACCCCCTGCTTATCAGCATTGGTATCATCATTCCGATGCTCACGTTCTTTAGAGTACCGTTTGAGACTTACTATGCTGACAACACTTGGATTACCTACATGCTGCAGCCTGCGGTTGTTGCACTTGCTTACCCACTTTATGAGCAGCTACCTCAAATCAGAGCCAACTGGCGCATCATTACCTTTGCGTGCACGCTAGGCAGTGTGATGTCGATGACAACAACGGCATTAATAGCAGTGGCTTTTAAAGCGGACTTAACTTTGATTGCGAGTTTATTAGGTAAGTCAGTCACCACACCAATTGCGATGGAAGTATCGAGCCATTTAGGTGGTGAAGCAGCGATTGCGGCAATACTGGTATTGATTGTTGGTCTATTTGGGGCAATTTTTGCTTACCCAATCTACAATCTCATTGGTATTAAGAGCCCGATCGCGCGTGGTTTAACCATGGGTACCGTGTCTCACGCTTTAGGTACTGCGACCTGTGCTGAAAAGAATCAGGAAGATGCTGCATTCAGTTCTTTGGCTCTTGTGCTTTGTGGCGTCATTACCTCAATCATCGCACCGAGTATATTTTCGCTCGTGGTTTGGTTCTACTCTTAACCTAAACGATCACTACGCGATTCAGCCCAACCAGAATGCTGTTTATTACAGTGTCTGTTTGGGCTTTTTATTCGCATTTATTTAGCAATAGCAGTCAAGTCACGGTCTTTTACGAGCAATAAGTGCGATATCAGCTGTATAAATGGCTCTTGTAATCGATTTCAAGTGTGACCTCACTCTAATTATGCAAGCCAATGTAACAACAACAATTCAATAGTGATATTTATCACAGAAAATTCCTGAGCAATGCATAAACTTAAAGCCTAAGGTCAATTAAGGATTCAACATGAACAGTCGTATTACCCTGGCGCTGGAAAGTGCTCCATCATCAATGAAAGCGCTTTTGAGTGACATCGTATTAGCAGACAACTTTGACGCGACATTGTCTCCAGAACAATTTGCTAGCCTACTGCAAGCAAGTGGTCTAGCGGATGACGAACTACGCATTGCGCTACTTCCTTTTGCCGCAGCGTATTCTTACGCTCCGTTATCTGAATTTTATGTTGGTGCAATCGTGCGTGGTTTGTCTGGTACTCTGTATTTTGGTGCAAACCTTGAAATCGCTGGTGCTCAACTTGGTCAAACCGTTCACGCTGAGCAATCTGCAATCAGCCACGCTTGGATGAAAGGCGAACTAGGTATCTCAGATATCACCATCAACTTCAGTCCTTGTGGTCACTGTCGTCAATTCATGAACGAACTGACAACAGCAAAAGAACTTAAAGTTCAGCTTCCACAACGTGATGAAATGTCTCTGCAAGAGTACCTGCCAGACTCGTTCGGCCCTGCTGATTTAGGTGTGACAACGGGTTTAATGACAAAGCTTGATCATAAATACACGACCGAAGAAACAACGCCTATTGTTGTAGAAGCGCTAGCAGCACTAAACCGCAGCCATGCTCCTTACACCAAAAACCTAAGTGGTGTTTCACTACAACTGACGTCGGGTGAGGTTTTCACCGGTGCTTACGCTGAAAACGCAGCGTTCAACCCAAGCTTACCTCCTCTACAAGTGGCGTTGATTCAACTTAAACTGGCTGGCTTCGATTTCGAACAAATTGAAAGTGCTGCTTTGGTTGAAATCGCGGAAGGTAGCATCAGTCACCTGGCGGATACGCAATCTACATTAGAAGCGATTAATCCCGACATTCCAGTGACTTACTTAGCAATCTAAGTACATCTAATTAACAAAATTTTAAATAAGCAGCCCTATTTAACGGGGCTGCTTTTTTATACCTGTAATTAACGCAACAACTTGCGCAAACGTTTGCTTTTATCATTGAAATAAGTATGATCACCCCGTTTTCAATCAATCGTTCAAAAGATCGGAAGGAATTTCTATGTTTGGTACTGCTACTCGTGAAAATGCTACTCGTGTACTTCTATTAGGTTCAGGTGAACTCGGCAAAGAAGTTGCTATCGAGTGCCAACGTTTAGGCTTGGAAGTTATTGCATGTGACCGTTACGCAGACGCACCCGCAATGCAAGTTGCACATCGTAGCCATGTATTAGACATGTTAGACGGCGATGCACTGCAAGCAGTCATTGAACTTGAAAAACCAGATTATGTGGTTCCTGAAATTGAAGCTATTGCCACCAGCAAGTTGGTAGAGCTAGAAGCGCAAGGCTTAAATGTCGTTCCAACTGCGAATGCGACCAAGCTAACGATGAACCGCGAAGGTATCCGTCGTCTAGCGGCAGAAGAGCTAAAGCTGAGCACTTCTCCTTACCGCTTTGCAGACACCTTTGAAGACTTTGCTGCCGCTGTTGAATTCGTGGGCATGCCTTGCGTTGTTAAGCCAGTAATGAGCTCTTCAGGTAAAGGCCAAAGCGTTATCAAAACGGAGGAAGACATTCAAAAGTCTTGGGACTACGCACAAGAAGGCGGTCGTACTGGCGCGGGTCGTGTAATCGTTGAAGGCTTCATCGACTTCGATTACGAAATTACGCTACTTACCGTTCGCGCAGTCGACGGTGTTCACTTCTGTGCGCCTATCGGTCACCGCCAAGAAGACGGTGATTACCGCGAATCATGGCAGCCACAAGTGATGTCAGACAACGCACTTAAAGCCGCGCAATACACGGCTGAACAAGTGGTTAATGCACTAGGTGGCCACGGTATCTTTGGTGTCGAGCTGTTTGTTAAAGGCGATCACGTTATCTTCAACGAAGTATCCCCTCGCCCACACGATACAGGCCTAGTAACATTGATGTCTCAAGACTCATCGGAATTCGCACTGCACGTACGAGCCTTTACGGGTATGCCGATCAAATCCATCACGCAATGCGGCCCTTGTGCATCAGCGGTTATTCTAGGCCAAGGCACTTCAACTAACATTCGTTTTGAAGGTCTTACAGAGGCGCTAGACGCACCACAAACACAAGTTCGCCTGTTTGGTAAGCCTGATATCGATGGTCGCCGTCGTTTAGGTGTGGCGCTTACTCGTCGTAACAGCACTGAGACAGCGATTGAAGATGCAATTGAGAGCGCGTCAAAAGTAAAAGTGATTTACTAGCTGCTAATTACTATTTTCTAGCTAATGACTACTAATTGGTAACGACTAACTCAGATCTGAACCATTACGTTCTCGCATCTGAACAATCACGACTTCAAATCTGAGCAATAAAAAAGACGGGCTATCGAGCCCGTCTTTTTTATTGAAGCGGTCTTTTCGCTAGAGAGCTCACTGCGCTTAAGCGTCTGACTCAATCAAGTACACTTCTTCACTAAATCGAGACAAGCCTTTTTTGGCAATCTTCGGATGTTCATCGTTCGCTATATCTTGATTCAACAATGTAATTTTGTATCCTGCAAACAATTGAGCAATCTCTAACTTAGGTACGCTAAACGGAGGCCCCGCCATCTCGCTTTGATCATAATCCAGAGTCACCAGAAGGATCTTACCGCCCGGTTTCAGCAGTTGTTTTAAGCGCTCTACGTACTGCACTCGCATCTCTTCAGGCAATGCGACTAAAGACGCGCGATCATAAATGGTATCGACAGGTTGGATTGGCGCTGAAAAGTAATCGCCCGTGTAGATGTTCAGTTCATCGAATTGGTAGAGCTCGTGCTGACCGCTAATTTGAGTCACAGTCGGGGTATAAAGGTGCTCTGCAAAAAATGCGCGAACCGCAATCTGGCTTAACTCGACACCTTGAACATCTTCATGCTTTGAAGCTAGCCAAATCAGATCTTCACTTTTGCCACAAAGTGGAACAAACACACTCTTCTCGTAGCTAGGCTCAGTATTTTCCCAAAATTTAATCAGAAGTGGGTTTACATCTTCGAGGTGGAAACCAATTTGGTTGGCTGCCCATTTATTGTGCCAAAATTCAGGATTATTCATCTTTCGTTCATGTTAAACAGTCATAATGCAAGGGTACAGTATAGAGAGGTAAGAGCAACCTTAGCTTGGTTTAAAGTACTAAATTGATTTCGATAAAATCAGAAACTGGCTAAGTTCAAAGTTCTGATAATTGCGGAACTAACGGTTGGATTATTTGTCTATATCTTCACATTTTAAAGCAATATTAAACGTTAGAGTTGGTTTCTGTCTTAGCTAGCCCCATTAAATATGTAGTGAGTTTAGTTAAGCTGTTTTTACTCTTGTGCGTTACTGGTTACCCCTTTTGACTACCCGTTTTTTGTAACCTTGTATTTTGGAGTTTGAATGAGTGTATTTCTCCGTACGACGGCCCTAATGCTTTTGGTATTGAGCCGAGCGCCTGCATTCGCAGCAGCACCTGTTTCAACAAGTTCAACAGATCAAACGCGCACTCCTGCGCAAAACCAAGTATCTTCAAACGTATTCCGTCATAGTTTGAGCGGCCTTTACGGCATCAAAGCCTTCGACTCACGCCCGACTCAGCCTTACACCGACTTCGATATTTTGTACAGCAAAGCGCATCAAGGCCAAGCTGAACTAGAAACTATCTGTAAAAGTACTGCCCTACTCACCAATTCTGAAGCGCTATTTGCTGGCGTTAAATCTCAAGCTCGCGCAGAAGAAAAAATCGCCCTTGAGCTTGATGGTGATGTGACAAAAATTACCGACTTAGCCCGTGCAACTATCATCGCGAACGATGTAGAGAGCTTGGTTGAAGTTTACGAAGCGCTAAGCCGTGAAGCAGACGTTGTTAAGCTGAAAAATAAGTTTAAATCGCCGGCTGACTCTGGTTACCGTGACCTTAACTTGTTGGTTCGTTTGCCTAAAACCAACATCATTGCAGAGGTTCAACTTCACTTAAAAGCGATTGCTGATGTGAAAAGTGGTCCTGAGCACGAGCTGTACGAAATTATCCAAGGTATTGAGCGTCACGCAATTGCAGAACATCGCCCAATCAACGATATCGAAGCGGCACAAATCAATAGCCTACGACGCCAATCTTTAGAGCTTTACCAACAAGCATGGCAACCGTACATTACAACGCACATTAAAGCGGCTTAACACATAGATAGGCTATTCCAATAAACATCACAAGGGCTGCACTCGCAGCCCTTTTTAGTACTTGTTGAGTAGCCTCTCCACTTCCTATCCCAAATAATCAGATCGTTTAAATTTAGATCTCAGTCTCTTTTCTCCGTCGAACATTTCTGTTTCTATAGCGAATAAGCTTCTGACAAGAAAAGGAATTACGTCAATGCAGAATAACAAATCCATGCTTTCCATCGCGCTACTTGCTGCGTTTTCTGTACACGCTAGTGCTGACGAATGCGGAAAGATCACCATTGCAGACATGAACTGGAACTCGGCGAGCCTATTGCTCATGTCGACCAATTCATTTTGAATAACGGCTACGGCTGTGAAGCGGACTTAATCCCCGGTGATAGCGTCCCTACGGGCACGTCAATGATTGAAAAAGGTCAACCTGATGTTGCGCCAGAGCTTTGGACTAATGGCATCAAAGAAGCGTTGGATAAGGGTGTTGCGGATAAGCGTCTACGTTACGCGGGCAAGTCTTTGGTCAACGGCGGTGAAGAAGGTTTCTGGGTACCAAACTACCTTGTTGAACAGTACCCAGAGCTTACAACCATTGAAGGTGTGATTAAAAACGCAAAGCTGTTTGAACACCCAGAAGATGATGAGAAGTTTGCGTTTTATAGCTGCCCTGCGGGTTGGACTTGTCAGATTACCTCCGGTCACCTGTTCGATGCGCTTAAGTTAGAAGATCACAATTTTGAAATGGTTGATTCCGGCTCAGGCGCCGCTTTAGCAGGTACGATAGCGAAAGCTTACGAACGCAAAAAAGCATGGTTTGGATATTACTGGTCGCCTACGCCTGTGCTAGGTAAGTATGAAATGGTGAAGGTTGATTTCGGAAGTGGTACTGACATTGAGGAATTCCGTAACTGTACGACACAACCTGATTGTGAATCTCCTAAAGTGACCATGTATCCACCAGCACCGGTTCACACAATCACCACAGAAGCCTTTGCTAATAACGAACCTCTTGCCTACCAATACTTTGAAAAGCGTGGTTTTACCAATAAACAAATGAGTGAGTTGCTGGCCTGGATGGAAGACAACCAAGCCGACGCCGAAGAAGCCATGTATTACTTTCTAGAAAGCTCACCACAGGTATGGAAGCCTTGGGTGTCTGAAGACATCGCAAGTAAGGTTCAACAAGCCCTTTAGAGTGAAGATTCAAAGTCAGAGGCCTAGCCTCTGTTTTCGCATCTAAAGCAAGTTCTTACCGGACAGTAAATAGATGGAGTTTGAGAAAGGTTACTAAAAATTAAAGAAATGCGTTTAGCTTAAACTCTATGCAGATACAAAAAGACCACGCTAGGCGTGGTCTATTGCTTGGCTACTTCTCGATTTTAATATTTTCGACACGGGCCTTTAGTTTTTGTCCCGGTCTAAAAGTAACAACACGTCGAGCAGAAATTGGAATGTCTTCACCAGTTTTCGGGTTACGACCAGGTCGCTCGTTTTTCTCGCGAAGATCAAAATTACCAAAACCAGACAGTTTTACCTGTTCGCCATTTTCGAGCGCTTTACGAACTTCTTCGAAAAACACTTCCACCGTTTCCTTGGCATCCCGCTTGCTGTATCCGAGTGTCTCAAACAGGTTCTCAGCCAAATCGGCCTTCGTGAGTGCCATAAAACTTTCCTCAAAGCTATGTTAAACATTGCTACCATCGCCAGTAGCGCCAAAGCATTTACCCTATTCAATCAATGAGATAAGGTCATTTACAAGGAAAGTGTATGCCAAGCTTCTGATTTTCGCCAACTTTTTTATCTTAACTATTTAATTATTCTTTCAAATCAGAAAGATAACTCGCTTCAAATTTCACATATATAGCTAAAAACCATCTACTCAACAGTAACGAAATGGAGTTATATTCCATACAAATAACCATTAATAGAATTTAAAACTTTAGCGAACTAAATAATAATTTTTGAGACTTTTCTCCGATACCCAATAAAATCAGCCACTTGATTTGATATGGGACTCAACAAAGGTTACTAAATAAGCGTTATTAAATATAAGATTTGTATCATTTCAGAATTTAATTCGAATTCACTTATAAAGGCCTATGTTCTTTTGAGGTTTTCGGTTACAACTTAACAGAGGATGGCTTGACGGAATCAGAACTCGATGAGTGTATCGAAATCAGAATAGAAATGATCGGTCTAGAAATAGACGATGATCTTGAGAGCCAGTTACTTGCGTGTATGGTTAGTTGATTGCTTAGTAAGTTGGTTATTTAAATAACTTCACTTCTTCGACATAGAATAAGACCTCACAAGTGCGAGGTCTTATTTGTCATTCAAAGCTGCTCATGCAATATCAGCTTTCTTAAATCATTTTTGTTCAGCAAGTGTTTGTGTCGCTTTGGTATTCGTTGTATTCGCAGGTTTCACAATCAAACCAATCCCGACAAGAAACAGTATTGATGCAACAACCTGAGCCACAGACAGCACCTCATCATACATAAAGTAACCGCTAATCAATGCGAAGATAGGCACTAACAAGGTTAACGACGCGGTCGTGCTTAAAGGGTATTGGATTAGCAGCTTATTCCATACCCAATAACCAAATAGCGTGGTTGGGTAAGCTTGAAACAGCACCGCAATCGTCGTGTTCCAATCCCATTGTTCGATGCCCTGCCAGATTATTTGGTCACCGTGTAACATCACGGCAAATGGCACTGGAGCAAACAGCATCCCCCAGACATTGAACGCAAAAGCTTGAGTGGTTTTCGAGGCCTTAACAATCACGCCCATCAAGGTCCAACTGCACGCCGCAATCATAATCAAGATCACGCCATTAACGGTGACATTACCCGTAGCTGCAGATACCAATACCGCCAATGCCCACATAGCTAGCATCGCACCCAATAATTTACGAATAGAAGCACTCTCCTTGAACAACCACACGCCAACCGCCATGCCGATTAATACGTTGGTTGAAAGCAAGACCGATGAAAGCCCAGACGATAAACCAGCAGTGATCGACCATGAAGCCATACCCCAGATACCCACACCGAACACAAAGCCATAACTGACTAAGTAGCGCCAAGCAACAGGCGATCAGCATGTCGACCGTGGTGAGCTGCTACCAAAAACTGGAATCACAAGGTTGGATTCATTCTCGACCGCAAGCGGGATATTTTGTTTCTCCTCATAAACCTGCTCACTCAACCCCAGAGTGGGCACAGTTTGAGAGTAAGGTGTCCAGCGTTAGGCAAACCTCATCGACTCACAACTCAATCAATGGGCCTTTAGGGGTTTCGAGCACCACTAATGATGAGCAGTCGATCGTTGAACTGGAACGAAGTTTTCGTCGCGCTATTAGGCGTATGAGCAACAGGCTTAACCATTACCCAGATACACAAGGTGAGCCGATTTTACGACAGGCATTATCCACTCATTTTGCCAAGCTCGATGTGCACTTTTCACCTGAAGAGATGGTGATTACGGCTGGCTGTATGTCTGCGATTAAGGCCGCACTTGAATCTTGCACTAAAGAAGGCGACACCATCGCTATTAGCTCGCCATGTTTCAACGGTATTCTGGAATTGCTCGGACAAATGTCGCGAAAAATCATCGAGATCCCGTCTCTAGATGATGGTGTCGACTTGCAACAACTGGAAGCGCATTTGAAAAATAAACAAGTCGATGCCGCGATCTTTTGTACCTCTCATATGAACCCTCAAGGGATCAACATGTCAGCCACTCAAAAGCAGAAACTGGCTGAATTAGCGAATCACTATCGAGTGCCGATCATTGAAGATGATGTGTATCTGGAACTGTCCTACTCCTCACACACGCCGCTCCCCGCGAAATACTACGACAAAGGCGGTTTTGTCTTATGGTGTGGATCAGTATCGAAAAGTTTGTCACCGAGTTACCGTTTGGGATGGTGCTTGCCGGGCAGGTTTATCAACGAATACAAGGCTCAGTTCTCAGCTGCGAGCTACAGCGTTGCCCTGCCCACTCAGCTTGCGGTTGCTGACTTTATTGGATCTGGCCAATACGCTAAGCACGTGAGGAGAAGATGCACTCAGATCTTGTCTTTGCGCCAACAATACCTAAGTTATTTGGCTCAGCACCTTCCTCAAGATGTGAAGATAAGTAATCCACTAGGTGGCATGGTGCTTTGGCTGCAAATCCCAAGCTTGAACCAGTCAGCCTTTGCTCAGGGCATTACCGAGAAGAACATTGATATTAGGCTTGGACACCTGTTCAGCACTCTCGACCTTTACAGCAATTGCTTACGCATCAATATTGGGTATTCGTTAGAGGGTGGAGCCAAGCAGCAATTGGATGCCTTAATCGAGCTTATCCATATTCACAGCTAATAGCACGTAGCACGTAGCACGTAGCCTTTCAAAATCCGCTTTTTTAAATGCCTTCGAATGCCGAATTCTAATAGCCTTTTGTCATAAAAAAGAAGGCTATTATTCCTATCTTAATTCGGGTAAAGCCCCGAACCGTAAGGAAACCCACTCGCCTCAAAACCCTTAAATGCTGAGTTTGCAAGCACCCACAAAATTATGCAACTTGGCTAATGACACATCACTTTTTATCGTCAATATACAGCCGTCAGCGCTGGCGTTTTCCTGTATTTGAAGAGAACTATTATGAGTGATAAAACAAAAAACAAACCACTACCTTCCTTTATCGAAGAACGCTTGAACTTCTATATTCAAGACCTGATTACCCAGAACCAAAGCCAGAAGCATTTAGTATTGGGTAAACGCCCCCAGCGTAATTCCGTTGTGATGCAGAGCAATGATTACTTAGCGCTGTCACATAACAAACCGATCCAAGAGGCCCATCAAGCGGCGATTGTCGAACAAGATGACAACGTAGTGATGTCTGCAATTTTCTTACAAGATGAGCAGTCTAAACCTGCGTTTGAAACTGAGCTCGCGAACTATGTCGGAATGGAGAGCTGTTTGCTTTCTCAGTCTGGCTGGGCTGCTAATATTGGGCTATTGCAAACCATCTGCCCACCGGGCACACCTGTGTACATTGACTTCTTTGCACACATGTCGCTATGGGAAGGCATTCGCGCTGCAGGCGCCCTCGCCCACCCGTTTATGCATAACAATATGAATCACCTGCGCAAACAGCTAGAGCGCCACGGCTCCGGCGTTATTGTGGTCGATTCGATTTACAGCACAATCGGCACCATCGCCCCACTACGCGACATCTACGAAATGGCGCAAGAGTTTGATTGTGCGGTCGTCGTTGATGAATCCCATTCACTGGGTACACATGGAGAGAATGGTGCAGGCTTAGTGCAAGCATTGGGGCTCACCAACCAAGTCGACTTCATCACCGTTAGCTTGGCAAAAACCTTTGCTTATCGCGCTGGGGCAATCCTTGGCCCTAAACAACTGTCTAAAACCTTGCCGTTTGTGGCGTACCCTGCGATTTTTAGCTCAACAGTGTTACCACAAGAAGTGGTTCGTTTAGAGAAAACGTTGGAGGTGATCAAAGGTGCGGAAGACAAACGAGAAGCCTTATTCAATCGGGCTAAGTCGCTGACTACGGGGCTAAAGCGAATTGGCTTTAATATCCGCAGTGAGTCTCAAATTGTAGCGCTAGAGTGCGGCAATGAAAGAAACACGGAGCGTGTGCGAGACTTCTTAGAAGAACGTGATGTGTTCGGTGCGGTATTCTGCCGCCCCGCGACGGGCAAGAACAAAAACATCATCCGTTTTTCAGTGAATGCCGATATGACACCAAGAGACATTGACCATGTGCTCACGGTTTGTCACGAAGCGTACCATCACCCCGAGTTAGAGTTCGTGTAACCTTTTTCGAACCATATTTATAACCAACACCAACGGCAGGACTGAATGGATGCTATCATGTCGCGATACAAAAAGAGCCCAGCAATTCGCTGAGCTCTTTCTTGAATCTATGTCTACCCAATGGCCGTGAACTTCAGACTATTACACCCGCTAAATCCAGTGAGCAATTTTATCAAACAGTCGGTTTTTATCGGCAGGTTTAACAATAAAGTCCGACATGCCTGATGATTCCATCTTTTCCAAGGTAACGGGAGAACTGTCACCCGTGTGAGCAATAATCGGCACCGAAGAGTATTCTTTGTCGGCACTGCGAATTCGGCGAGAAGCTTCAACACCGTCCATGATTGGCATTTCAATATCCATTAGGATCAAGTCGATTTCGTCGGTATCAAGCGCATCTAAGGCTTGTTGTCCGTCTTCTTTTTGCACAACATCAAAGCCCTGTTTTTCCAATAACATTGCCGTAAATCGGCGTAGAGATTCATTGTCATCGACCACCATAATC
This sequence comes from Vibrio sp. 10N.222.52.C12, assembly GCF_041474215.1. NCBI lineage: Bacteria > Pseudomonadati > Pseudomonadota > Gammaproteobacteria > Vibrionales > Vibrionaceae > Vibrio > Vibrio sp. 10N.222.52.C12. The sequence continues at coordinate 70,904 of NZ_JBFRTR010000008.1, read as the reverse complement.
GTACGTTTAGTGGTGGCCTCTAGCGGTTTTACAGCAACCGATGGCATCACGCAGTTGGAGTCAAACAGTAAACGGTCAATGGTCGCTTTAGTATTCAGTAGCCAGACTTGTGTTTCCACCCAAATAGGCTCGAAAGAAATGTTACGTACACGCTTGATAAGATGACGCTCATACAAGTAAATGATTCGCGCCTCAGTAAACGAAAGTAACGATTCAATCCTATCGAGGCAATTGGCTCTTAAATCCAAGCTCTCCATATCAACGAAAATCAAGTCGAACTCAAACTGATATTCCTTATTCTGTAGCGCTGACGCCACATCCAAAATCTGGAGGTCAAAACCCATAAAGCGAGAGATTTCAGTCATTTTATTGGAAGGCACTGTCTGATCACTGATCATCAGCACCGTCTTGAGCTTAGTCAGTTCGCTCTTGATTTCCTCTACCGAATTGGAAGTCAAAGATGGGAAAATCATCGTGAACTGTGTCCATTGATCCACTTCAGACTGGCATTTAATCTCACCACCAAACGAGCGCATGACCTTCTGACAAAATGGCAAACCTAAACCGTAATTACCCGACTGGCCTGTGGTGTAAAAGTCTTGGAAAATACGACGAATGATATCGCTCGAAATACCAGAGCCGTTATCCGTCACCATTATCTGGTTCGTCACTTCATCACTGAACATGGTGACATGAATATGAAAATCTTCAGGGCTACGATGATGGAACGCATTCTTGAACAGATTATACATGACGTATTTCAACAAGGTGTCGCTACCCAAGAACTCAAAGTTACTCTGCACATCCAAGGAGATTGCTGACTTATCAGCAGAGCGCTTGTAATTGAAACTGTCTATCGCATCCTCAACCACCGCTTGCGCTGAATGCTTCTTAAACGTAGATCGAGAGACTCGGTTTTCATCAATTGAAGTCAGTAACAGATCTATCGTTTCGTTACCGGAATGAATGATCTCCATCGCTTCATCGCCCACTTCACGCAACTGAATCACTTCTTCATTGCTTAACGCATATTGCCCTTTTTGATCGCCACTTTTAGGGTTCGGCAATATGGACTGCATGACATCAATAGAGGTAAGTAATCCGCTTAGAGGGTTTCGCATCTCATGGGCAATACCCGCACCAAAAGACTTCGCCAATGACACCTTGTTTTCATGTTCCACCTGATTGCGGAAGTAGAACAAGTTGCCGAATAAGTAGATAAACAAAAAGATTGGCACATGCGTCCAATCCATTGTGAGTTCGAGGTAGAAGCCTTGTGCAATCCAAGCGCACAAGGTAGCAATCCCAATACCGGCAAAGGTTTGTGCAAACATCACTCTCGTCACGTGCACCAATAAAATATGGAGGAAAATAGCCGACATGAATGACATAACCCAAACGTTGGACCAATTATTCATTAGCAGCATGTAGAAGAAGAAACCTGGCAAACAGATAGTTACGGCAACTTGATAATAAGCCGGAAGGTATTTTCGCCATTCAAATGGGACGCGATTGCGAAATATAATGCCAAAGAACAATACCGAGCAAAACAGGCGAAGCGCTAAGTTTTCGTAGGGTTGCGGGAACAAAAACTCCCACACAATGTAGTAAATTGGGAAGCCGACAAAGCCCATCCAACCCACGAGGGTTAAATTCGGTTCTGCGTACTGGTAAACTTTACGAATCGCGTTCATACGAAATACTTTGCTCTCTAAGCCCTGACGTTTATTAATTCTATGATTTGGTTTTTATACTTATATTTTGGCGCCGATTATATTACACATCACGTCCGAGCAGTGAGGTTTCAATCAAATATGTACCAACGCATTTGTTTTTATTATTAAGCGTAGATGAATGATGCACCCTGCTGACGCTTAAATTTAAGTACGAGTGCATGGTTCAGGGATGGGCATGCGCGGTGTTCTTTTGATAACTGTGTTCAGCTTACCGCTATGTCACTGTTACTCGATGCATTTTTCTTGGAGTATCCCCGTAATCTATCACTGCGTAATGTTGCGTTACCCTGTTATCCCAGATCGCCATTGAGCCGTTGTCCCATTTGAAACGAACTTGAAACTCAGGGCGTCTCGCAATTTCAAACAGTTGGCTGAGTAAAACATCACTCTCTTTGCGGTCGAGTTCGTTGATATAACGAGTAAACTGTTCATTGATACAGAGCGTTTCTTTATCCGTTTCAGGATGAACTTGAACAACAGAGTGAACCACTGGCGGATTCTCCTGTGCTGTTTTAATCAAGGATTTGTGCCAATCGAGATCAATGTCTTCTGATTCTATACCTTCAAAGGCCACAAGCGAATGAGTCGCCGACAACCCTCTCAACTTAGCTTTCATATCTTCATGTAGAGATTCAAAAATCGCAGTCATAGAACACCAGATAGTGTCACCACCAATGCTTGGAATGTGTTGAGCATGCAACAGGGAAGCTTTCGACGGCAAGCTGCGCCACGTTAAGTCGGTATGCCAATAACTTTCCTTTGGCGCATTGCCACGGGTTGTTTCAATCACACTCACCTGTGGCGCACTTTCCACGCGAGGGAAGAAAGGATGTGCAGGTTCTAACGTTCCAAAGCGCTGTGCAATCATCAAGTGTTGTTCTGGAGACAAAGTCTGCCCGTCGAGAAAGATCACTTGATGGGCAATAAGTGCCTGATACACCTTATCGAGTTCATCAGCACTGCATGTAGAAAGCTCTAGTTCGTGAATACGAGCGCCGATGTGAGGAGTAATGGGTTCTATTTTCAACATACTTTCGCTTATTGGTGATATTGAGTTGCAGGGCGGATCTGGCTACTAGGCTAATCTGACTACTAACTGTAAAGCGGGTAAATGCTGATTTTCTTTCTCACTTGAAATAGAAAGTCGTCTCTCCGAAACAAAAAAAGAGCTCCTAAGCTGGAGCTCTTTTCGTTTTTTGATACTTCCTGTATCCATAGACAAGTCCAATCTGTAGTACTTTCACTGAAAGCCAGATCATCGATATCTCCAGTTGTGTATCACCAATAAATCTAGCATACAATCTTCAGACTGTTCTGGGACACAACCGAGATAATCAACTCTAGTGCCAAGCCATCTCGCCGCTTAGCACTTTCGCGCCAAGTTCTAAATCGCCTTCCGTAGCCTCAAATTTCGGGTAGGCTTTCTTCATGTAATCACTGATCTCGACCGATGTTGGATTACTTTTGCCCGCCAACGCTTTTTCAATATCAGCCACATAATCCTTCGTGAAGTGAACTGCATTTATTCCTGTTGGCATTTCACCTAAATAGTGACCCGGAATTACAACCTCTGGCTCTAGTGCTTTCATACGCTCCAACGATTGTGACCACTGGCTACGAATCTCTTTCGATGCAGTATCTGCCATCCATACATGCACACCGCTATACACCGACACGCCACCAAACACCGTTTTTTCAGACGGAACCCATAGGTAAGCTTGGTGTGTATTTATCTCTTTCACTTCGATGGTTTCACCTTCGATGCTTAATGTTGTGTCGTTCATCACCATTGGAACAATCACCTTAGAGGGCGCGTTGCCTTCTAATATAGGCCCCCAGTATTCAAGCTTTGCATCTTTGGTGCGTTTGATATGCGCGACAACGGCTTCACTGGCAACGACTTTAACGTTAGGAAATGCCGAAACTATCGGTTCCAAACCAAAGTAGTAATCTGGGTCGCCGCTGCTGATGTAAACCATCGATAATTTTTTGCCTGTAGCTTTGATTTGCTCCACCAAATTTTGTCCGTCTGCGACACTGAATTGTGCGTCAAATAGAATCACTTCTTTCTCACCCGAAACCAATACCGAGCTTGCAGGGAATATCGCGTTCTCACCGGGGTTATAGTGAGTGATGTTCAGATCCACAGCTAAAGCAACACTTGATGCCAGCACGGTTCCTAGGCTTATGGTTCCTAAAAGCATGCTTTTTAATAACAGGTTTTTCGATAACGTATTCATGGCTTTATTCCGATACTTGGAGTTGAACACCTGCCAACTCGTTGAATTTCCAAATATCTTATTTGATTGTTTTTAGATGAAATAGATATCAAATTGACTTTAACTATTGCAGTTTTCGGACATATACTGAGGTCGGTTTAATTCTCTAGGCAATAAAACAATGGATAAACTCGAGGCAATGAATGTCTTTGTCACCATAGTGGAACGTGGCAGTTTGAGCGCAGCGGCAGAGCACCTTGATCTATCACGAACCAAGGTCACTCGTTATTTGGGTGAGTTAGAAACATGGATGGACACACGCTTGCTTCACAGAACAACACGAAGCTTGAGTTTAACCAGCGCAGGTAAAGAAACACTTGAGGTCGCCAGAGAACTTTTGGCACTGGAAACATCCCTAGCTGGGATCAGAAACCAAAACCGAGAGCATTTAAAAGGTCAGCTGCGTATTACTGCGAGCTACTCGATTGTCGATAGCTTCTTGATGGAATCAATTAGTCGCTTCATCGCCAAATGGCCAGAGGTTTCTATCGACATTATCTCGACTGATCAGACCGTCAACCTGGTTGAGTCACGCATCGATTTGGCCATTCGCATAACCAACGAACTGACGCCCAATATTGTCGCGAAGCAGATCGGTGAATGCCGCTCCGTGATTTGCGCATCGCCTCAATATCTAAAAGAGAAAGGCACACCCACAGAAGCCCAAGATCTAGCGCACCACAACTGTTTATCGTTCAGTTACTTTGGCAAAACCGCTTGGACGTTCAATGGCCCCAATGGGCTCGAATCGGTTCCGATTAAAGGGAATATCAGTGCAAACACCTCAGAGGTTCTGCTTTCTGCCACACTCAAAGGCAACGGTATCTGTTTACTGCCCTTCCCTTCAGTGGAAACCTTGATGCGTGATGGTCTATTAGTGCCACTGCTTTCTGAATGGCAACCTAAAACGCTCGGTGTTCATGCTATTTATGGAACGCGTAAACAAGTCACACCGCTGTTAAGAGCCTTTATCGACCATTTATCTGACGAGATGGAACAATCGACAAGTTGGTAGAAGTACGATGCCATCACTAAGGAGGAAAACTTGCCATTAGTAAAACTGATGCAGAATTAAAATCATTAATTTTACTTAACTGTCAGTTGCTTCTATCGTGACTGCATACATCATCAATTAGCTTATTAACGCAGGGAAACTGACTATGACTGCCATTACCGATTTAGACATTTTGTTAAAGTCCATGTCACCAGAACTCATTGAAGGCAACTATGTTTTCTGTACTGTCGACGGAGCGTTAACAGACTATGTTCAGCTCAATCCAATCTCAACTTTTCGTGAGAAAGAAGGTTTAACGCTGGTTCTGGAAGAAGACGTTGCGACCAAAGCTCAGCTAAACTTCGACGGTGTATTTAGCCTTATCACTTTATCGGTACATTCGAGCCTTGAAGCGGTTGGATTAACGGCGGCGTTTGCGACAAAGCTTGGCTCTTACGGCATTAGCGCTAACGTGGTTGCGGGCTACTATCACGACCACATCTTCGTTCAAAAAGACAAAGCAGAAGCTGCAATGAGTGCGCTGAAAGAGTTTTCAGAAGTAGATTAGTAAAGAATTCGATTACTCACAAATACAAAAAAAGCGACGTAATCTACGTCGCTTTGGCTTATTGCTTAACGTGCACTCACTGATCAGGCATCAGTGAGCGAACCAGTTAAGCAAGCTTAAAAGTCGCCACTTTGTCACTTAAGCCAGCGGCTTGGCTCTTAAGTTCGTTCGACTCAGTTAAGCTGTCCTGTGCGCCCACAACTAAGTGGTCGGTAACATCTTTAATGGTCGTCACGTTCTGGGTAATTTCACCCGTCACATGTGTTTGCTCTTCAGCAGCCGTCGCGATTTGAGTCGCCATATCGCTGATCAAAGCAACTGCAGTATTGATCTCTTCAAGCGCATGCGAAGCTCGATCGGCATCTTCTACTGAATGTATTGCCAACTTAGAACTGCTCTCCATCAGCTCAACCGCTTGCGCCGTTGTACGCTGCAGGATATCAATTGTTGATTTGATCTCTTCCGTTGAAGAGTGGGTACGCTGTGAAAGCACACGTACTTCATCCGCTACCACAGCAAATCCACGACCTTGTTCACCAGCACGAGCCGCTTCAATCGCTGCATTCAAAGCAAGTAAGTTGGTTTGCTCTGCAATGCCTTGAATCGTTGCGAGTACAGTCGAGATCTCTTGAGCATGCTTGTTAAGTTCGCTAATCACACTACCCGCTTCATTAACTTCATTGGCTAGGTTATTGATTGAACCTTTGGTATCCACAACCAGAGCGTGACCACTGTTAGTGCTTGTCGCTGAATCTTGCGCCGCTTTTGCTGTTTGCTCGGCATGCGATGCTATCTCTTGCGTGGCGCTCGCCATTTCAGTTACGGCCGTCGCGACCATAGTTATTTCTTGCTGCTGATGATTAAGCTCATCCACCGAACGGTTCGCACGCTGAGCACTTTGCTCTGACTGGCTGTTTAGCTGTTCTGACTGCCCACGGATATGGCCAATCAACTGCTGTAAGCTTCCAACAAAGGTATTGAAGTTATGAGCCAACTCGCCCACTTCATCTTGGTTTTCAACATGAATGCGTTGAGTTAAATCACCACTACCATTCGCGATTTGCGCCAGTGCTTGAGAAACGTGGTTCAACGGGCGGAATAGAATCGTACACAACAGGTTAAACAGTATGGTACATACAATGACGACCAGCAGTGTCACTAAAACTTGACCAATCACTGCATCAAATAACGGTGCAACCAGAGAGTCATGATTAACAACACTCACTGTAATCAGGCTCGTTCCGTCAATAGCACGTGCGTACAGAACATAGTCGCTGCCATTCAGCTCGATAGAAGTGTCTTTACCGCTAGTCAGAGCCTTTTGTACATCGGAGAAATTTAACCCAAGTGAACTGATATTCTTGTTCAGTAACTTAGTGTCATGGTGCGTATAAACCGTGCCTTTGTTGGTCGCGATGAACATGTAACCTTCACCAGGAAGAATCACCTGCTCTAGACTGTTTAAGATGTCTGTAATTTCTACATCAGCACCCAACACAACCTGTTGCCCATGCAGTTGCATTGCTGTTCCTAATGAAACAACGTTCGCCCCAGTTGCTGCAGCAACCGTTGGGTTATCCATGAACACCTTGCTTGGGTTCGCAACCGCATTGGTGTACCACCCCCATAAACGGGGATCATCATTGCCCGGCGGCAGTACTACTCCGTTCGCGTTCTTTTGCGAACCATCAGGAAATGCCAAGAAGACATTATCAAAAGAAGCTGAGTCACGAACCTGTTTTAGATGAGTCACCAAGCTTTCTTGTTTGGACTCTTTCGAAAGAGAAGTAAGCGCACGCTCTTTGGATAAGATCCAATCCGATACATATTGATTGTACGAAGCCGATGCGCCCTCTAAGCGCTGTTCAACTTCAATATCCAACCTTTGCAGTGAAGCACGAAAAGACAATGCCTCGACCAAAATCCCCCCCAGGATAATGGCCATACTGGCTGAAATCGCCAGCTTATTTTTAAGCGAGAGTTTCTTGAACATAGGAAACCTATAATTTGGAAGTAATAAACCGTGGCGAACAAATTGATTGCCAAAGCGGTTTGCAAGCGGGATATATTTTACGCTTTAAAATAAATTAAGAAACCGATGAGGAACTGAAATATTGATATATGTGAGTAAGTGCACGCATCGTAACCCATTGATTTAGAGAATGGTAAACTCTAAATTTTGAATTAATGTGCTAAACATGGTCAGCTGATGAGTGTCTCTGTTTGAGAATAATAACAGCACAGATCGCGCTATACCGTTAGATCATTAGGAAGGTATTTAAATGAGTTGAACGTCTGAATAGAAACAGGTTGCGGACAAAGTAGTCAAAAGTTGATCAACCAAAGTCCAACGTTAACAGCAATCGTGTTTCGTCAGATGAAGTGACTGGTGAACGGTGAACAAGGCCTCTATTCTCATTGCCACTCCAACGCTCCCCTTTTAATAACGCAACATCACCACTGGCCATTTTCTGGATGTCAGATTCGTCGTTGTACAGGCCTGAAACAGAATCAGGCTTTCCGTTAGCCCCTAGCCCTAGCTTAGAACGGTCGACTAAGTCGTTTGGCAACCATTGAGTCGCAACACCATGATAAGTTGTCACCAAGCGGCAAGGCACTTGATCAAAATGGAAACGTGGGCACATCGCTTTATTCAGAACGGCTAAACGCAATCCGACTTCTTCAAGCTCAAACAAACAACAGAACATATCCACCAGCTCTGCCATGTTTTCTAATAGCGCTTTAGAGGCGGTGCCATCGGTAGCAAATTCCAACTTATCGAAAGCATTATCAGGTGACACGCTAACAGACTTACTAAAGTTTGGATTCAAGGCGATAAATTCACTAATTGCCGTCGTTAAGCCTTCATCAAACTGTCGCTGCCATACCGCTATATTAATATCACTTTGGTAGATTTCCGCTAATACCGTTGGCTGCTCAGAAGCACTCAAGCTTGGCTTGTGATTTGCCTTATCCTGAATACTCACAGCTGAACTAATGTTGAGTGGCTGGCTGCTATTGGTAGCCAAAGGCTTGGTTAACACGGCATTCATTACGTCGTCTCCTTGATACATGCTCATCGCTTCCCTTTTACCAACAGAATAATTATTCTTGGCAAGAGTGATTTTGGTTGTGTTATAACATAACTAAAAATAAATACGTCACTTCGTCGATCATGATTCCAGTAATACAGCGACGCTCTTCTTTTCCTGCGGTAATTTTTCGAATGCTGAACTAAGCTTCTCTCAATCACTCTTTCCAAAAAGTCATTTTAAAAACGTACGACTCAAGAACGTAAACCTGTGAATTCATCAATCTGGTGACAACTTATGAAAAAACTAATCTCTACATTCGGCCTCCTATGCACCGTTATCTCCGCTCAATCTTTCGCGGAGTCGGGCTACACATTAGATCCGAAGTTATCGAACATCACATTCGCGACCATTAAAAAGCAGTTTGTTGTCGAGCCCGCATCCATCAAACCTATGTCTGGAGGGCTTACCGAAGAGGGCCAGTTTTCAATAGTATTGGACTTGAAAAGCGTGAGCACCGGAGTCGCTATTCGTGACCAGAGACTGAATGAACTCTACTTTGAATCGATGACTTTTCCTGAAGTGAAGATCTCTGGGAAGGTTGAACCGTCGATGCTATCTGGTGATCCAAAAAGAACAACAGTAGCAGCGGAAGTTACTTTACACGGCGTAACCAAAACGATCGACTTCCCAGTTGTGGTGGTTCCATCCTCAGGGTTTGTCATGGTTAGCTCAGCTTCAACAATCATCGTCAATGGCGCTGATTTTGGGATATCGACAGAGAATCTAAACAAACTTTCAGCGACCGTGGGTGGATTAGCGATTTCCGACCAAATCCCTTTGAGCTTTAACCTACTTTTCGACGAATAATGGGCTTATAACTCTTCCTTTCTGTTCTGCCTCATTTCACATTCATCAATCGTTTAAGAGCGGTGAATGTGAGTGAGAGTACGCGACAACGCAATAAACTGAATTAGGTTTGAATAAACTAAACCAAAATTTCCACTCGATTTCCCCAAGTCGGCCAGATAAACATCCCTCACAAAGTATTAAATTGAGCGTTATATAGGCTCAGAGATGTCGTTGATGTCACATGTCGTTACACAGCATGACGCCTTAAGGCTTTACATCTTGGGCGAGTTAAACAACAATCCCTGAGAATAAATCCATAACATAATGTATTTAGAAATTATGAGTAACACAGAAAACAAAAAATCGAGTCCTCTTTTCGAAGTCGTGTTTAACGTCTTTCTTCCTTCATTCATTTTAATGAAGTTCAGTGGAGATGAGCATCTCGGAACAGGCTTAGCATTACTTGTCGCACTAGCCTTCCCTATTGCTTACGGTGGCATGGAGTTAATCCGCAATAAGAAGTTCAACTTCATCGCTGCGCTCGGCTTTGTAAGCGTGCTATTGACGGGCGGTATTGGTTTCTTCGAGCTAGACACTCGTTGGTTAGCACTAAAAGAAGCATTAATCCCTGGTCTAATTGGTTTGGCGGTTCTTGGCTCAACCTTCACCCGCTACCCGTTTATCCAGAAAGTTATCTTCACACCGGCCCTGTTAAATATCTCTCTTATTGAAGAGCGCCTAAAGCAGTTCGGTAACCAAGCAAAGTTTGATCGTTGTCTAATGACATCCAACTACCTATTCGCGAGTACTTTCGCATTTTCTTCAGCTATGAACTACTTCCTAGCGACTTGGATTGTGACTAGCCCTGCTGGCACCGCTGCCTTTAATGAAGAACTTGGCAAGCTGACACTTTACAGCTACCCAGCAATCGCCATCCCAAGCATGCTGATGATGTTAGGTATTTTCTACTACATTTGGCGTCAAGTTCGCACGATGACATCACTAGAAACAGAACAAATTTTTATTACTAAATAGTTCTGAATTAACAAATCGCTCTGACAGCACAACATGAAGCCCAGCAATTAAGCTGGGCTTCTTTGTTTTTACTCTTTCGTTATCAACGTGATAGATGACAGCTTCGATTTGGATTATGAATCGAACGGGCAACCCTAATGCTCTTTTCTCAAGTAAATTTGGGCAACATGTCTATAAACCAATAATAATCAATGAATTGCATTGATTGAACCGACAGATGCTTTTATAGTCAATTCTGTTGGTTACTTTACAAAGCTCTACCCGCTCACTGACATTATTTCAATTGCTGTTGATAAGATCGCATAAGCTAGGTGCTAAAGGTAGACGCCAGCCGTACTCAATAAGGAATATAGATTATGAACAAATCTCAATTAGTTGAACACATCGCGACTTCTGCAGACATCTCAAAAGACCAAGCAGGCACAGCACTAAATGCGCTAGTTGAAGGTATCTCTACTTCGCTTGCGAACGGTGATGACGTATCGATCCTTGGATTTGGTAGCTTTAAAGTTAACTCTCGAGCTGCTCGCACTGGTCGTAACCCGCGAACCGGAGAAGAGATTCAGATTGCCCCATCAAAGACGCCAGCATTTAAAGCGGGCAAGGCACTAAAAGAGACGTGCAACCTGTAACACAAAAAACACAAGGAAGATTACGATGACGACTAAGGAAAAAGCGAAAACGAGCCGAAGCAAAAAAGCAGGCAAGTCGACTAAAGCGCAAGCCGAAACGCCTAAGACTCGTCAACGCATTGAAGAGATTCTCGAAGAGCGTGAACTGGCTAAACTGTTAGAACTTTAGTTTATATAAGAACTAAAGTTTAGGTTTAAGCAAGGTGATAGTTTGTTATCGTTCTAATGCCACTGCAGATTTGTAGTGGCATTTTTGATTTAGGAGCAAGCGCCTCTAATAAATAACATTGATACCCCTCCCCACTAAAGCGACAAACACATCTGTCCAACATCTGAACGCTAAGTAACTGATTGAGTTACATAGCTATACATATCCATACTTACCCAAATCACCTTTTTCACTATCATCATTTTCTTGTTATTGGTGAGATTATTGGTGAGATTATTGGAAGGGTTCATGACACGACTATGTTCGAGCAATCCTTCTTCTTTGAGGTGATTATGAATGTCGTTCGCATGGGGATTGAAGCAAATACCCATAAAAATAAGGGTAAGTACAAAGCGATAGTTAAGTTTACTATTCGAGCCCTGTTTTATTATTCAGCTACTCGAAAAATGAGTAATAATTTCAACTCTGAAGAGAGAAAGTTATTATTTATCAAGCAACCCAACTTCCTTTCTAAATTTGTGACTCCCTACTTATGTACTGGCTTTAGCAATAAAGAAAAGATCGATATCTTATCCAAACACTACGACTGGTTTGAAAACACCTTCGCAACAGAAGCTAGACACCAAATCTATAACGAAAGGCTCAATCTTTTAAAACTTGAGATAGATGACAACGTTTATCTGGTTAATCTCAGCTTCGAAAGAAACGCGAGAAAAGAAGGTGAACTGACAATTTCATTGACCAACTCTCAACTCGAAAAAATGTATACCATTTCGTTTACTGTTTTCGACAACAACATCTACATCGGCGGTATACAGGGTGGCGCCAATGACAATGGATTTAGCCGCACATTCACCAAAGCTTTTTACGGTTTAAGACCTAAATCCTTCATGGTAGAAACACTACGACTGCTCGCTATTAACTTGGGTATCGACAATATCTATGCGGTAAAAGAGTCTGGTCATGTCTCGAACTCATTACGCTACGGTAAGAAAAACAAAGACATCAGCCTTAAATACGACAGTCTGTGGGAAGAGCACGATGGACAGGTGCATGATAACTATTTCTATCGTCTCCCGACAAACCCGAACAGGAAAGATCTTGAAGCTCTAAAACGTCAAAAGCGTAAGTTGTATCGCGAGCGTTATGCCTGGCTAGATCTGTATGAACAAGATCTGAAGAACGTAATCAGTCAGCACATCCATGATCCTGTTCATTATGCTCATGACAGTTAATTTGGCTAACCTGTACTCGACTCGCTAACGCGTATTACCTTTACTAGCGTGCTTTAGTCTAATCACAGCCCTTGGACCAAACGCTCAATCCCGAGGTGATAGCTTTAAAATAAATATTAGACAATGCTAATTTACATCTTTATAGTATCTAGGTATTTCGAAAACTACTCAATCGCCGGCGACCAGCCAGTACTGATCATTAAGAAGATACAAGCTCTATGCTCGGCAATTTGTATAGTTAAACTTAGAGACAGTAATAGGTAAACGTATGACTAAAATTGTAATCATCGGTGGCGTAGCTGGAGGTGCTTCAGCTGCTGCACGCGCTCGTCGTCTTAGTGAAGAAGCCGAAATCATAATGTTTGAACGAGGACCATTCGTCTCTTTTGCCAACTGTGGATTGCCATACCACATAGGTGGCGATATCGAGGATAGAAGCAAGCTTCTGTTACAAACACCTGAAAGCTTCTTAGCTCGCTTCAACGTTGACGCACGAGTGATGAACGAAGTTACCTCTATTGATCGCACCAATAAAACCGTTACAGTCAAAAATCTTGTTGATGGTAATCACTACAGCGAGAGTTACGACTTCTTATTACTCAGCCCTGGAGCCGGTGCCGTCGTTCCTCCCATCTCAGGAATCGATAACCCCCTCACCCATTCACTACGCAATATTCCAGATATGGATCGCATCATCGAAACAATCCAAATGAATAAACCTGAGCACGCGACAGTTGTTGGCGGTGGCTTTATCGGCTTGGAAATGATGGAAGCGTTTCATCAGCTTGGGATCAAGACTTCGTTGATTGAGATGGCTGACCAAGTAATGACGCCAGTAGACCGGGAAATGGCCGGCTTTGCCCATGCGGAGATTCGTGACAAAGGCATCGACCTAAAACTCGGCGTCGCGCTTGAGTCTGTGAAATATATACCTAACGAACACATCGCAAGTTTTGATTCAGGCGAGAGCGAGAAGCACCAACACATAGAGGGTGAATTAGAATTAACACTTAATAATGGCGAGTCATTAACTACTGATATCTTAATCATGGCTATCGGTGTGCGTCCTGAGACTAAGTTAGCAAAAGAAGCAGGACTTCAAATTGGCGAACTAGGTGGTATCTACACCAATGAAATGATGCAGACTAGCGATCCTAGCATCTACGCTGTGGGTGATGTGGTCGAAGAAAAAGACTTTGTCACAGGTGCACAAACTCTAGTTCCGCTTGCTGGCCCTGCTAACCGTCAAGGTCGTATGGCTGCCGACAACATGCTCGGACGCAATGAAATCTATCAAGGTACACAGGGCACAGCTATCTGTAAGATTTTTGACCTAGCCGTTGCCTCAACAGGGAAAAACGAAAAACAGTTGAAGCGTGAAGGCGTCAACTATGAAAAAGTCTATGTGCATACCGCAAGCCACGCTAGCTACTATCCTGGCGCTGAGATTGTCTCGTTCAAGATGTTATTCGCCCCTAAGACAGGGAAAATACTAGGTGCGCAAGCCGTCGGTAAAGATGGCGTTGATAAACGCATTGATGTTATGGCAGTAGCTCAACGTGCAGGTATGACCGTTGATCAGCTTCAACACCTTGAATTAACCTATGCACCACCTTACGGGAGTGCCAAAGACGTGATTAACCAAGCCGCATTTGTTGCCAACAATATTATTAAAGGTGACGCGACACCTATTCATTTCGATGAGATTGCAACATTAAGCGACAACCAACTCCTACTCGATGTTCGTAACCCTGGCGAACTAGAAAATGGTGGCTTTATTGAAGGCGCAATCAACATTCCTGTCGACCAACTGCGTCACCGCATGGACGAACTATCAAAAGACAAAGAGATTGTAATCTACTGCCAAGTCGGGTTACGTGGTAACGTGGCTTATCGCCAACTCGTCAACAACGGCTTTAAAGCACGCAACTTAATCGGTGGTTATAGAACACTCATGTATGCAAAAGCTTAAGGATTAATACTTAGTCGCCGGTAATGGTGCGCGGACACTTACGGGCTAGTTGCTGAGAGAAAGTCGCTCATAAATAGATGCGAGTAGTTAATAGTAAACATTGAAAAACCGAGCTTGGCATTTAAGTAAGTGCCAAGCTCTTTTATTATTCGTAGGAGTCAATAAAAGCTTGCAGTGCTCGCTGATCGACAATTTCTAACCCTTGGTCTCCTTTTCTGATGAAACCCTTTTCTAATAGGTCTTTAACCGCTCTTCGATACACTCTGCTCGATGTACCAAATCGTTCTGCTTCTTGATTCACTTTATCGAAACCGCCTAACACAGTGTTAGTCTCGCTTTGAACCAATAAATCATACGCAATATTGTAGGTAATTGAGTGTAAAAGACGGTTAGTGTAAATACCCATAGAGTCTTGATAATCTTCCGCCAATGCAGAGGCAAAGAAGAACATCATCCCCGGATTTTCAAGTAGTGCTTCTGCTAATCTCTGAATGCAAATAACATCAACTTGCATGTGTTCATCAGCCACTACGTTCCACTGACAAGGGGTCTGCGTGAAAAACTCCATCTCACCGAAGATATGGTAATCACAATTCACTTCGCCCAATTGAAAGCGTCGCCCATTAGCCGCGGAAATACTCATAGAGACTCTTCCTGCGGGCACTACATAAAGATACTGAAGCTGCTCACCTTGACGTAGGATTTCATCATTTTGATTGAAGTAACGAGAGTTAACTTGGTGTTGGTAGATGAGATCTCTAAATTCAGAGCTTTTTTGTTCTAAGTAGTTTTTAAAGCGTCCGCTTGAGTATGGTGCAATCTTCATACTTACTCTCTCATTGCATTACTGCTGTTTATATTCAAACGATTGTAACCACTTAAACCACAGGAGAGAACCCAATAAAAAAGCGACGGTCTCCCATCGCTTTCGTCTTGCATTTATTCAGGCTCTTATTGAGTAATTAATGCTTCCAGTGCCGCTAATGACGCTAGCCGCTCTCCTTGCATCATTACCTCTGCCTCATCGACATATTGCCCAACGCCCTCCTTTACATCTTGTTCGTACAAGACAACATTGTTCAAGATAGAAGCTACATTAAGCCCTCTCAAGCGTCCAACGGTAAACAACGCGGATGTTTCCATGTCTGCACCTAAAATGCTTTTGCCATTCCAGTACTGACAAAGCGCCTGTTCATCATCGGTATAAAAGCTATCGTGTGAGCGCACTGTTCCTAAATAGTAAGGTGTTGACTGCTGCTGCAAGAACCCATCTAGCTCTTTGAGCAGGGAGAAGCTTGCATAAGCGGGATACGACGGTTTAACGTAAGCCGCAGCCCCCCCCTCATCACGAACCGCGCCCTCTGCAATAATTAGCTCACCAAGCCCGATATGTGACTGCATTGCGCCTGCAGACCCTACTCGGACAATATGAGTCACACCACAAAACTTAAGCTCTTCTACCGCAATGATCATTGAAGGTGCACCAATGCCCGTGCTGCAAACCGATATCGCTTTACCTTGATATTGACCAGTGAAGATTCGATATTCACGGTTTTCAGAGACCAGTTCAGCATGTTCAAGCAAGTTAGCGATTCGATTCGCTCTATCTGGCTCACCACAAACAATAACTAACGGAGCAATTTGCGTTTCATCAACGCAGATATGAGGTTGCTTTGCCATCTTCACTCCTAAGAAGCCGTTGCTTGAGTTAACGATTTATCACTGTTTCGTTTAGCTGTGCGTGCCCACTCACGAGTACCGTTTGCCGCAATAAACATTAAGATTGCGTATTGAACAGACATTGCGTACACACCCTGCGTCGCATAAATACCAACGCTGATAATGTTAATCACAATCCACAGTATCCAGTTTTCAACATACTGACGTGTCATAAGAACTTGAGCAACAATAGATAGAATGGTCATCGTGGCATCCCAGAATGGGAACGCATCCGGTTCAAGCACTGGCTCCGCTAAATCCGCACCAAATAGATTCAAGCTATCTACCGCGATGTTTGCTAGCGCAAAAAAGAATGGGTCGATGTACATAGTTAACAAAGCAATAGAAATCGCACACGCTACGGCCGTTGCTACTAGTTTATTTTGGCTCAACCAACGAACTTCTAGCGTTTCACCTTGCTCATTAGGACGTGTCCATGCGTACCAACCGTAAATGTTGGCACAGAAGAAGAACAATTGAAGAAGTAACAGTCCGTATAACTGAATTTGGAAAAAGATAACCGCGAATAAGTTGACATTCAGCAATCCGAACAGGTAGTTAATGGTTTTTTCTTGGCTTGCAAACCAAATACACAACAAACCAAACACGGTGCCGAATGCTTCAATCCAGCTCATTGCGTAGCCATCCCCTATTGGGATATTGACTAAAGTATTGTTGATATCAAGTAGAGCGAATAGGTCCATAGATGTGTCCTTTATTATTTGTTTTAGTGGCACCTATTTTATTGCGCCTCTCCAAATAAAAAGGAGGACATTTGTCCCCCCTAGAATGCATGCGATCATAAATCAGAATATTAAATCCGGAAAATCAATTTCACGGGAAGATGTCATAGCCCTCCCACAGTCTCGAACTCGAAACTCCAGCAGCAGAACAGCCCCCTTCCAAAAACGAAATTTTAGCTTACTGGCTTAACGCCGATATCGCATTGACGGTTACGTTTGAGAAGCGCATGATTTTATTTCGAGCAGAATCGTTGTCTGGCGTGTTAACCGTGTAATCGCCCCAAAACTCGTTCTGTGCAACGTACTCAATTGTATGGCAGGTCACATGAATAAAGTAATTATGTTAGTAATGGGGCTGCTTTTTACCAGTCGATTGTTTGCCAGTATTGTTCCTCATGTTGGTCAACTTGAGCATGATGCGCCTATTCTCCTTCGCTCGGCATTGATTGTAGGGGTTGCGGCTTACGCGGTTTGGAGTGCATTTAAATACTTCAAAAAGATCAAGGCCTCAGATTCAGATCAACTGTAACGGCGAAAGTCCAAAAGCTTTTGAATAAGCCTCTAATTTCGATTACTGATCTGCGAAATAATCGACCAAGATTTTACGCCACTTTCGTGACTCACGAATCTTCAACAGGGCGCGGTTAATCTCTTCTTCGTACACGTTATTTTCAGTGATTATGAAACCGTAGTTGGACTTTTATAACTGATAAAACAACACCGCTATACCAAGCTTAAGTTTGATAGCTAGAAACTGACATAAACTGACTTTGTGCCGACGAACATAACTTTCCGCACTGAGTAATTTGGCTTTCTAGGAAGTAGATATTACGTCTACTTTTCACCCACTGGGCACGAACTTCCAGTTCTTGACCAATCAAAATCGGATGATGAAAACGAGAGGTTAAACTCACCGTCATCGCCTTGATATCATTCTGAAATAGACAATGCAACATCGCGCTGTCATGCAGTGTAGTGACAATGCCACCTTGCATGATGCCATCGTAGCCCTCAGTTTTATCTGTTGGTACAATCTTGGCTCTGGTTTTATATTTAGCTACTGCCTCATGCTTAGTTAAAGTGTCATGCTCGCCAATAGCTTCAAAACAAATGGCGCTGTCGTTGAAAAAACCTTGGCTGCACACTTGGCAACGCCGATGATTGTGTGGAAAGAAAACCTTCATACTTACCTTTACCCATAGATTGCTAGAGATTGATATGGCTCGACCAAAAAAACATCGCCAGTTGTGTACCCGTACGGCTTACTCTTGTTTTAAGCCCAATGGTGTTCCTATGGACGAGCTTCATAAAGAAGAATTGCTATTGGAAGAGCTCGAAGCCTTGCGCTTGGCTGATCAAGAAGGCCTGAGCCAGCTTGAAGCCGCTGAACAAATGCAGGTGTCTCGCCAAACGTTCGGCAACATTATCAAGCGTGCACGAGCTAAAGTCGCCAAGTGCATCGTCAATGGTCACGCGTTGGTGATTCAAAGTAGTTAATTAACGTGTTAGCCAGAAGTTATTTAACTCAGTGAGCGAGAACTCTGATGCTTACTTCGATACTTAGCTTGATGGCTCAGTAATCTGATACAGCTTTTTGCTTTGCCCTTCACACACATCCTTGCAATTGCATTCACGCTCAATATCTAACTGCGCCAATCCTCCACAGCTGCCTTTGATTGGCTTGCGCGAAAAAATCACGCCTATCGCCATCAATGTAACGACTCCGACAAACCCCAATAGCGTCAACAAAAAGGTCATTGTCGGAACCCTCGAATAGCACCTAGCTGATTAGGCTGTACCATTAGAATCGAAGCTTGTTTTTTGTGCCCGTTTTCGCCGCACGTTTTATTGCCACACCCACTATTTCTCGGCTCGCGACCATAATCGAGATCGGTCACTTCCCGTAGATTGTCGAAATCCAAAGCCCCGATTTCTGCCTTACCTGTCGATGCCAAGACTCGAATATCGTTATTGAACAAGTGCGCCAGCATCTTCTTACCAATATAACGAACCACCACAGATTTCACATCGTAAGAACGGAGAACCGAAATCCATTGCTTCTTTTTATTGCAAGAGGTGTCGGAGTCAATCAAAGGAACAATCTGTTTTATCTGTCGTTGTTCATCGACAATCGCGATCTGTGGGGAACGAGCAAAGTGGTTGCCAACATGAAGGTCGCGACAAGGTACTGCGTATAACATAGTAACTTCCTGTTATTGATGATCAGGAGTTCAGCATACGCCCAATTATTGGCATATGCCAATAACTATCATGTGAAAAATAAGATTTACTGGATCGATAACTAAGATCACAAGCACCCAAACTTACCGTCATATTCAGCCTATCTCAGTTACCTTTCAAATAACCATATATACTAGGGGGTAGTATTTTTACTGGGGGTATTTTTTGCGTTGTTAATGCCTGTTATCAAGAGCCAAGCTCAAACCCATTACAAAAAGGCCTCGCACAACCGAGAGCTTAATCGACTATTCAACGTCACACACTAGTCTGAATAATGTCGAATTAGGGACCAATCAAAGATGTTTATAGGAAAAATAGGTTGGATTGAAAATCAAGAATTGCAGTCGGCTTCAATGTAAACAAGCTTATAATTTGAAGAGAACAACGCATCGGGTTGTTATAATATAACATCACACTAAATTACCATCATTTCTCATGAAACAGCCATTTATTCTAATCGATGTCATCAATCGCCTCTCCACACGCTATGTAAGCCGTTTCTCGACATGCTTTCGCTCTCTCAAGGGCTTGACTGTTGGCCTAGCATTATTGTGTTTTGCGCCAAATCTATATGCCCACCCTCACTCTTGGATAGAGATGAAAACTCATATTGAGGGAGAGAATGGCATGATCACCGGTCTCTCTATGGAGTGGTCTTTTGATGCAATGACCTCGATGTACATGTTGGATGGAGAAGACGTCTCTGCCGATACAGAAACTGAAACATTCAAAAAGCTCGCTGCGTCTGTAATCGAAAACATGATGTACGAGCACTACTTCACGTACTTTTATGATGGTGAAGAGCCCATCAAATATCAGGTGGTTGAGAACGCAAAGTTTGAGCGTGATAAAGCCAAGATGGTTCTAACATTTGACCTACCACTTTCTAAACCTAAGCCTGTGACACGAAACTCGCTTCGCGTATTGATTTTTGACCCTAGTTACTTTGTCGACATGTCGTGGCTATCCAACAGCGACGTGACATTGTCACCTGAACTAGTAAGACAATGCCATTTAGAATTAATCGAGCCTAACCCGACGCCAGAGCAAATGAGTTATGCAATGTCTTTACCTGTCGATGCAGATCCAGATAACACGCTAGGCCAACTGTTTACACAATCGGTTGAGCTTCATTGTGCGGCGGTTCCCGCTTCTTAGTCGCAGTGATTCGTTTCAGCCTTTAAGTCAGCGTCTAGCTGATTAAGCATGGCAACTAATTAACAGAAAGATTTCAGATATAGGTTCTTGTTAAATGAAGAAAAATCAATCCAAAATCAATCACTACCTCATTGGTGCTGGCGCGTTCGTGCTTATTGCTATTGGTGCGTATCAACTGTGGTCCATGTGGCCATCGTTAGTTATCTCTAGCATTCAATGGCAAAGAGAAGTCAATTCAGAACTTGCAGACCTGCTCTATGAAGCTAAATCCAACCCTTGGGGCGCAGGCAGTTACCTTATCGGGTTCAGCTTTATCTATGGCATGCTTCATTCTTTGGGGCCTGGGCACGGCAAAGTTATCGTGTCGACTTACTTAGCGACTCACCCAACCAAAGCCAAGGCGAGTTTAGTGCTTACGGTCGTCTCCGCTTTTTTACAAGCATTGGTCGCAATCTTACTAGTAAGCGTGTTGCTGTGGGGCTTTAGTGCTTCCATGCGAGTAGTGAATGACAAAGCGAATATGTTTGTTTCATTAAGCTTTGCCTTAGTCGCGGTCGTCGGCGCGCTTATATGTTGGAAGGCTTTGAAAAACATCTACACCGCTATGCGTAAGCCTAAGCTGAAAGTGAAAGCCATCACTACACTCGCAACAGACACAGCTGCGACAATTTCAGCGCGTTCGCCAATGGCACTTCGTTCATCAATATCAGCCCCTTCTCCGATAATCGACGCTACTAGCACAATGCAAGCCGCAGCTAACACTCATGCAGATCATTCTCATGCCGACTGTGGGTGCGGCCACCAGCATGTAGCCGACGCAGACGCAATCAACAAAGCCTCAACGCTCCGAGAATATGTTGGAATTATAGTGACGATTGGCGTAAGACCGTGCACCGGAGCCATCATGGTACTGCTTTTCGCAAACATGGTTGGCCTATATTGGATGGGTGTTGTCAGTGCTTTTGCCATGGCGATTGGTACTGCTTTCACAACCTCGACGATTGCTATAATGACACTAACAGGCAAGAACTTGGTAAAACGCTATTTGGCAGCAGGTAACAAGAATAACAGTGCTTCACTAAAAGCCGCAGGTCATTATTTACAGCTATTCGGTGGTGTTTTACTTGTCTTAATTGGCTTGTTGCTAATGAGTGGACAAGACAGCGGTATGTCGCCTGTTTTCACTATGTAGCGAACGATGTAATAACAAACCTCAGTTTATTGCGACCTTTACCATTTTTACTAAAAAACACTAGCCCTTATCTCTCAAATCTGAATTAACAGCCACATAATTTCTACTAACCTAACTTTGCACAGCCAGTTAGGTTAGTAGTCAGCCATTCAGAACAGCGCGCTCTATGTAGTTCTGTAACAAACCTACATCCAACTTTGATTTTCCTATTCTTAGCTACTCTTTCATAAACTAACTTAGATTGTTCTAACAATATTAGAGCACTATCCCCCTCCTTTTGAAAATAAGGACATAACTTCCGCAATCCAGAAACTACGATCGCACTCTTCCTATTTTGAAAAAAAATAGAGCAGCAGTTTTATCAATTGAGTAACAAGCCGAAATTATACCCAATAAATTTCACATCAAACTCCAAGCCTTTACCTTACAACTACAGATAGAGCTTTCTTCAACCAAATTCTTGGATAACCTATACTCAAAGGTAAACAAATGAAACTATACATTCCGAGCGCCACGCTCAGTGTTTTGTTACTTTCTCCGAGTTTCGCGAGTGCCGAAGATATACCTGATTCACACGAATTGCGTAATTTCTCGATGCGTTCACAAAGCTCTGGGATAGCCCCACCGCAAGAAGTACTCGGCGTTTATGTTGTCAATTCTGGTCCTGGTCTGGATACCGGTTGTACCTATGCTTCTGGCGGACCTCTACTTATCTCTTTACCTGTTCCTACGGTTGTCAGCCCCAACGTTTTACAAAGTGACGGGAGAATTGCCCCAAGTAAACTGGGCGATATGCAGCAAAAAGGCGTTCTCGGTTCTAACGCAAGGATTAGCATGCCGGTCTTCGACATAGACTCCAATGCCAACGTCAGTAATATTGCTCCAGAAATAGATGTCGTATCTTTTAACGGAAAATCTTTAGGTACGCTGCAAGGCTCTGATAACCGCTGGACGGATACTAACCTTCAAGTCGATATCAGTGATATCAAGTTCGGCCAAAACAATGAGATTCGCGTCGATATTGATACTGGCAATACGGGAGACAACTGGTGTATGTCTGTCGATTGGGTCTCAATCGAGTTTGATGTTGCCATTCCTGTGATTCTTGCTCATGGCATTGCTGCACAATCAGACACTTGGGATGATGATACGGCTCCAGGCGTGCTTTCTACACTTGATGACTATGGCATTCGTTATACTCGTTTCTCTGCTGACAAAAATGGAACCACAGCGACTAACGCTAATATCTTGAACAACAAAATTCAGGGTTTTCTCGATGAGTTGAAATCCGACAAAGTTCACGTCATTGCACACAGTAAAGGCGGGCTAGATACCCAAAACCTCAAAGCACTTAGCCCTTCCTTTGAGATAACCTCCCTTTCTACTTTCTCCACACCTCACCTTGGTAGCGTCGCAGCAGATTTGTCGGTGATAAAAATGGACCACTACGCCGATATCTACAGTAACGTCAGTACCGATCCAAATAATTACGCTGGCAAGTACATGCAACTCCCAAATATTCCGTTTGCGGGTCCTAAAATGCCTGGTATCCGTGATCTAACAACGGATACAGCATCAAACGCGATCCAAATGCGTACTCGCGGCAATATTGCAAATACATTTTCTATTGGGGCAAATGCCGATCTCAACCAAGACGGTGTTATTGAGAAAGATCCTGATATCGTTGGCCTATTCCCGTGGGGATCGCGTTGGGCAGGCGTTACCGCTTGGCAGGCGCTAAGAAGCTTTAGTTCTGCGGCCTACCTCGATACTCAAACTCAATCGGTCACAATGCCAAGTGTGCATGGACCACAAGCTCATCCAATCACCATAGTCAGTTACCAAGCCATTCAAACAGTACCGCAAGAAAATGATGTTGTTGTGACCTTGGCAAGCGCTAACCCAAGTTATACCAATGCATTGGGTAACGTATTGGCTAACCACTCAACAATGAAAACGGGACAAAACGTTGAACGTTTTCTACAACAAATTATTTCAATGCGCTAAGGAGTGGCCACAATGAAATTCATCAAGCAATTAGTGATGGTGTTCAGTCTTTTCTGTACCTTCATCACACCGGCTATCGCCAGTAATGCAATACCCGTTGGGATGAGTACAAGCACGACACTATCTCAACCAGTGACTAGTAACGATAACGAAGTCACAATGCTATTTACCATCGACAAAGCGGAAGCCCTAAAAGCAGAAATCATCGTGCCGTTGGATGATGCAACCGTATATTTAGTCAAGCCTAACGGGCAAGTCGCAACATCATCCAATGATGTGCAAGCGAACATACTTTCAGGTGACACACAAAGTCCGCCGCTACCGGGCAGCTATTTATTTTTGCCTGAAGTAACTAACCCTGAACCTGGCGAATGGAAGATCGTCGTTGATTTTCCAAACCCAAGTTACAACACAGTAATTATTGCTCAGGTTGCGATCCAATCCCCTATTGCGTTTGGCATGGCGATAGCTGCAAACCAATTTGTGGTCGGTGAACCAGTTCCCGTTTCTGCATTACTGACAAACAAAGGGAATCCAATCACAGGTGCCCAAACCAGCGCAGTGATCATTGATGAAGCTGGAATAAAAACACGCCTGACGCTTAAAGATGAGGGTGTCAATTTCGATGCTATTGCTAAAGATGGTGTCTACAGCAATATTTTCGTTCCACCCGCTGAAGGGGATTATCTAATTGAAGGCATAACGTCTTTTGAAGAATATGGAACAACTATCACTCGCCAGACAAGTAAAAAAATCCACGTACTACCCTCTGACATTGAATTTGTCAGCCTCTCACTCGCTCCACTGTTTTCCTCTGAAGGCTGTGTTATTGCCTTAGAGCAGCGCTTGGAACTTGATGTTAAATCCGCGGGGGATTTTGCCATTCATGGTTACCTCACCGATGGAATTGACGAGCTCAACACAAGCAAACGTCTGCAACTCAAACCTGCGAAGCAAATCGTCACTCTACAGTACTCAACTGAAGATATTTTTGGCGCGTTTGATTCAGCGTCTACTTTGACCTCCAACCCGACGATCATCTACGCAATCACTCAAGATGACATACGAATTTCAGCCCCTCGAATTCAGTTTGAAGAATTTATTGATTTAGCATCTTTTGAGCGTTGCCGCGAACCGATTGAAGTCACGGGGAGTTTAGTCACCACACCGACTATGTCGCAAGATGGAACCTACATTGATTCGCTGAGTTTTGAGTTTCCTATCCATGTTACGCGCAGTGGAACTTACACAGGTTCGGTAAATATCGTTGGTGCAGCCGGAGAGTATTTAGAGCTAGTGAGTTTCCAAGAACCGCTTGAGGCTGGCGAAAACACCATCAAGTTTACCGTTCCTGGTGACACGTTTAAGCAAGCCGATGGTCCTTATGAACTGAACGCACTGCTAATCTACAGTGGCGTTGACTCCTATCGACAAGGAGTGCTCGGTCAAACTCCACCATACCAAGCCTCTGATTTCAGTCCGCCAGTGAATGTGACCCTCCCCTCTAACCTATTCGGTTTGGAAAGAGAAAACTGGCAAGCAACCCCGGCAACACATGTCACGCAACATCGTGTCGGTGGTTACTTAAGAGCGGGGGCTTCAATCCCATACGACTACGAAACACTAGCGAGTTTTGACTTAAGTGAGGTTCGAGGGAAAATTAAACAGGCAACGCTTATTGTTGATTTCGGAGATTCAACTCTTCAATTTCCATTCAACAATGTAACTGCGCATATCGTTAATCAAACTTGGTCTCCAAACACACTGGATTACGACACGTTCTGTGAGTCTTTTACAATATGTGCAGCATGGAGTAATCCACTCACTACATTCAACAACGTAGAAGCCGGTCAAACGCTTAGGTTTACCAACTCTAAACTATTAGAAGCATTAAATGAGAAGAGAGTGTCTGGGTTGAACAAACTAGATATTGCTCTTACCTCTTCTCCCTATGAAAGAAGTTTCTTCATTAACGTTAAGCAGGTGTCATTATTCATCGAGTACTGATCCTAAAACTGAAATAGAATAAGGCCATGCCCAAGGTATCGCTTTGGGCATGGCCTCTCAGAGTGAACGGTGATGAACTTTGCAAGCTTCATATATTTATTCTGTTAGAGCACCCTCAACAGCAGTGATAAAGCACACTAATCACTATAGACTCCATCAACCAACAAAATGAGATCGAAGTTTTATCCAAAAATGCCAGTAGTCCCAACAACCGGGTGACTCCACAGGTCTATCCATCCCATCACCAATTTTTTAGGTGACTTTAAAGATGCCCCTACACTAGTCTGATAGCTAAAGTTAGAATAGACCCGTTAAGTATCATCGATTTACAAAACAGAGCCAAAATATCTAAATAAAAACAGTGAGAAGCGATACAATAATCAAGTTGCAAAATTGCAGCGTGGGACACCTGCCCACTGACAGCCCATTCACAGAGAACCATAAAGTAGCCTCACATGTCTAAAGAACCCGGTTTCACTACAGAATACAAACTCGACAAGACGTTTTTCGCGGAGTGTTATGATCAAACTAGCCTTCCGACTCAATTTCCAAAAGCCTACTTAAAAGGAATACTGTTTCTTATTTTTGGTGTGGTTCTACTGGAATTTGAACTATTACCTAACGGCTATGTTGGCTGGTTCTTTATTGTTTTGAGTGTGATTGAAGCATTCAGTGTGTACTGCAAAAGAACCTGGTGGTTATGGCGACAAAAAATCAGCTCAGGCGCAGGCAGCAAAATTGTCTTTCAAGGTGACGCTAACGGAGTAAGTTACAAAAACCACAAAGCGACCAACACCATCGCGTGGAGTGACATCGACCAACTTGAGCAGACCGATCTTGGTTTTATCCTGCATATCGGTAAACAGCGCCAATATGTGAGTAAATCTTGTTTAAGCAATGAAGCCATTGCCTTCATGATTGAACACCACGCCGCATCAAAAGCGAAATAACACCAATAAATGCCTGCTGATTTAGCAGGCATTTTTCTATCACTTTTAATTCTATGTATCGAATTACCGGACAATAACAATGAATACCGTGTACCAAATCAGTGATTGCCACCTTTCCGATGAATCCAGCTATGAGAACCTGCGCAGAGCACTGGAATACGTCAACAAAGACACGGCATGCAAGACCATCTTTCTGACTGGTGATATTTGTTGTAACCCAAAGTCTGGCGACTACGTTCGATTAGAGGCATTCATTAGGCAACACATTAGCGACCAATCCATTTACGTGATTGCGGGTAATCATGATGACTCTCGCTTAATGCGCACAGAGCTAAAAGGCTCGACGATTTATGTCACCGACAAAGCCACCATCGGTGAACGAGAGTTTGTGTTCCTAGACTCAAGCTTCAAGCCGCTAGACAGCCGCCACCCACTTGGTTCAGGGCGTATTGATAACCGCGGCATGGCTCAGCTAAAACAACAATTGAGAAAGGCCAATGATCCTATCGTGGTTGTTCACCACCCTGTCATTCCAGTCGGTGCAGATTGGATGAAAGCGATCCGCCTAGAGAACGATACTGATGTGATGAAAGTGCTTCGAAAATATCGCGTTCGTGACGTGTTCTGCGGTCATGGCCATGATGAAATAACAGCGACACAGCAAGGCATAACTCAATATATGGCCCCGTCGACAGCCTATGGCTTTGACCACTCGATCAATGAATACAATCGCAGCGAGAAGATAGGATTAAGTCGAATCTCGTTCTGTACTGATTCCATCAACTACCAAGCTGTCTATTTTTGAACCCTATCTTACTGT
Organism: Vibrio sp. 10N.222.52.C12; assembly: GCF_041474215.1. NCBI lineage: Bacteria > Pseudomonadati > Pseudomonadota > Gammaproteobacteria > Vibrionales > Vibrionaceae > Vibrio > Vibrio sp. 10N.222.52.C12. Next base: position 43,563 of record NZ_JBFRTR010000008.1, on the reverse strand, counting down.
CTTAAACCTCATAGATTAGCTTTCAAATAAACCAAACTATATAGAGCTATGCCAATAGAAGAGGCTTGCGGCGATTCAATTTATCAATCTGTGATTGAAGCCCACAACCCAACTTCCACAACGGGTCAACGTTCAGTAGAAGAAATTACCTGGTTAGCACTGATGACTGTAAAACAAATGCACGATTTAGTTCGGCGCAATCTCGAAAACGAAGAGCTCGAAAACTAAAAGTTTGAAAAAGAATTATCTAGAAAACAGAAAGCTTGAAAGCTGAATACGTAGGATTATCGCCCCACTCTCACAAGTGACCAGAGCCTTGCAAACGTTATTACCCTAAGGTTTGCTAGCAAGGTCTTTGTGATTGATAATAAAAGCAATATAGGCGCAAGTTAGCGCTTTTTTATCACCTAGGTTTATATTGAGGCTATATGGAAATCAAAGTACTAAAAAGCTTTGTGGCTGTCGCGACACATTGCAGTTTTTCAAAAGCTGCAAAAGAGTTAAATACCGTTCAACCTGCCATTAGCCGCCATATCACAAGCCTTGAACACGAACTTGGAGTGAGCCTATTTTTCCGTACATCTCGCGAAGTCGTCATTAGCGCCGCAGGGCAGCACTTACTTAAAGATGCGATTAGACTCATCGAACAAACGGAACAAGCAAAACAGTCCGCGATTCGAGCTTCTTCTGGTTGTATTGGTACTTTAACTATTGGTTATCTTGGAGGCGCAACTCTGAGCTTTTTGCCTCGTTTAGTTCGACAGTATATTGCTGAAAACCCCAATATTGATGTTGATCTTGTTGAGATGACGGCTTCTGAACAGATCGAAGCTCTGGACAAACGAGAGATCGATATTAGCTTCTCTCGCCCACTGCCGAACCTGCTTGTTGATGATTACACCTCGGTGACGATTTATACAGATAAGCTTGTTGCTGTTTTGCCCGTCACCCACGAGTTGGCTAAATACTCCACCATTCAAATGAAACAACTGCAGCAAGACCCTTTCATCTTATTTGAACGTGAACAAGCGGTAGGATTATTTGACTCCATCATTACTCAATGTGACCTATCTGGATTCTCTCCAAATATAAAAAAACAACCCAACAACATGCAAACCGTGTTAACCCAAGTCTCTTCTGGCTTAGGTGTATCTATCGCACCGCATGCAATTCGTGATTTACGCAGTGAGGGATGTGTATTTGTTAATCTTGAATCTGTGGACGTACAAATGCCATTAGTGATGACACACCATTCGCATACTCTATCCCCTACAGCCAGTGTCTTTGTTGCTGTCGTACAGAGTGAAATTGAGGCGATTCAACAAAACATGGCTTAGAAAGTTATCTATACCATATTCGTATAGAATTTAAATCAAATGGTTATTTTTGTTATTCAATCGCTAACCTTAGACTTAGCTCATCGAAATCATTCATTAAAACGATGAACCAAAGTTAAGGTGTCACCATGTCAAAATTGACTACAGAAGTGTTGAGCACAGGACGTTTATTACTGATGTCGAGCGCAGTCTCGGCAACTGCTGCAAACCTTTATTATAACCAACCCATCTTACCTAAGATCGGCGCAGAGCTAGGGTTAACAAGCGAACAGCTAGGCGCAGTGCCAGCTGCCGGTCAGATTGGTTATGCCGTGGCATTGCTATTCTTATCGCCCTTAGGAGACACGTTACCCCGCAGACGCCTAATAGCGATCTTGTCTGTCATGTTGGTGTTGTCATCTTTTGTCGCGTTTACTGCATCTAGCTTAGTGGCTCTGGTTGTTGCGTGTTTTGCGATTGGTTTGAGTGCCAACATCACTCAGCAGCTGATTCCATTTGCAGCGTCACTAAGTACTCCAGAAACGAAAGGAAAAGTCATTGGCACATTAATGACAGGCCTAACTGTGGGCATCTTGCTTTCGCGTACACTCAGTGGGTTCATCGGTGAGCAGTTTGGGTGGCGCGCGGTATTTATGATGTCAGCAATTATTGCGATGGTCTTTGGTGTGTTGCTGTATGCCTTTTTACCGACGAACACGCCGACAACGAAAATACCTTACCTTAAACTGGTTGCGAGCATGGCCTCGTTAATCAAGCAGCATGCGACACTGCGTACTTCCGCTTTAACTGGCGCGCTTTGGTTTGCTTCGTTCAATGCGCTGTGGGCGACGTTAGCTCTGCATGTCAGTGAATCTCCGTTTAACTACAATGCACAACAGGCAGGAATGTTTGGTGTTATTGCTCTTGCTGGAGTCATTGGAGCAAAAGTTTCAGGGTCACTGGTGAGCAAGTTTGGCTCTCGAAACATGATCAGTATGGCGTTAGTTATTATTACTGCTGGTTTTATTATATCGGGGCTTTTCGCTGACACATTGGCTGGATTGATCGTCGGTATCATTCTCATCGACCTTGGGGTATTTAGCGCTCAAGTATCGAACCAAGTACGCGTATTCTCAATTGACCCACAAGCTCAAAGTCGTATCAACGGAATCTATATGCTTGGCTACTATCTCGGTGGTGCGTTTGGTTCATTTGTGGGAATTCAGGTATTTGAACGTGCGGGTTGGATTGGTGTTGTGGGCTTTAGTATTGCAGTCGTGATATTGAGTTTTATCGTTAACCGTTCAAATAAGCAATAAGTCACCTCGTCTTAATTCTTGAACTTACCAATATGCACAACGGATATTCACTCTGTAATTGATAGCAAATTACCACCCAGTGATTTGCTATCGTTCTAGATCTAATAAGGCAGTAGTAACTCTACTCTCTCAAGTTTTGAATATCATGATTCTCAAACAAGCTTTCCCGCCTAGAGCGCTGTTATGCCTTTGCGAGATGATCTTGGTCTATTCTTATCATTTAGACGACTGAGTTCCGAGGCTTTGAGTATGAATAAACTGTTTTTAATCTTATTAGTTTTTATTTTGTCCGGATGCGGAACAAGTGATAGTGCTTTGATTGAGAGTGGTCACAACACCTCTTACATACAGGGCTTTCATGACGGTAGGCATAGCGGCATGCAAGAAAGCGGCAATAGCTTCGAAAACTACATAAAAGATGGGAAGCGTTTTGAGTCAGACAGTGACTACAAACAAGGCTGGATCGCGGGTGAATCTGAGGGGAAAAAACTACAAGCAGAAGCAACAGCGATCGGTAAAGGTGCCGCTGCTGGTTATCCTCAAAAATCGACAACGACAGATTTAGATGAAGTAGCAAAAGACACCTTAAAAGGCGTCGATACATCGGGTTTAGAGAATCTAAAATAAAAGTATAACAAAGCCAAGGTCGGGCTCTGGAACAACTCGTACATTGCCCAACGCTTACAAATGCACCTGAGCAAAAATTGATCTGCATTAGCATATGGTTTAATAATGATTAACTACTAAACATTCATAATACAAATTGCGCAATACTGAATTGAGGAGTTCATTTTTTACGTTGTTGGTGATTTCATGGATGTTCACACCTTAGCTATATATACCTCTTTGTTAGCAGCCACGGTTGCGAGCGCTATGTTGTTAACGCATAAATATATACTCGCAGGCACCACGTTAGGGGTGAATTATATTGCTTATGCTGCTTTGCTGTTAGGAGCCAGTGTTACCCCACTTTCGTTCGGCGTTACTCAATCTTCAGAATCCATCGTTTTTCTTTCCAATGGTGCATACGCAACGGCTTTTGGTTTACTACTCGTCGGCATAACCGTGTTACGAGGAGCAAGTCGATCTTTTCTCGTAATATCAATCATCATTAGCTCCCTTGGCATTAGCTTCTTCCTTTATAGCGCCCTAATTGCGCCTTCTGTTACTTCTAGGATCGAGGCTCGAAGTATTCTCGTTGTGACGATATGTATCTTAGCCCTCTGTGCAAACTATTCAGGGGAAAAGCACGATAACAGAGAAGCAAAGTGTCTGTTGAATCTGACCCTGTTTATCAACATTCTCTATATGGCAATTAGGGGCGTACTTGCTCATACCAAAGGAACGAATTCGAACTATTCCCTGATATCAGATATTCATAAATTGTCTTTCGTTATCATGACAATCACAATTGTTAGCCTCGCATTTTCAGTGTTTTGGATCTTAACTGATCGTTTGTTGAAGCAGACCTATCGTTCATCGATCACTGATGAACAAACCGGCCTTTATAACCGTAGAGGCCTAGCAGAACTGATACCGAAGCTTGTTCAACCAGGCCGAGAGAGTGACATTTCTGTACTGATTGCCGACCTAGATCACTTCAAAAAAATTAATGATACCTATGGTCATGACAAGGGAGATGATGTGATTAAGCACTTTGGTCAAATTCTTGAAGATACATGCCGCACAAGCGATTTCTGTTTTCGCTATGGTGGAGAAGAGTTTGTTGTCATGTTACCTAGAGCGAATAAAGTTCAAGCAATGCAGATAGCTGAAAGAATAAGAAACCACGCAAAACACAACTCCAATCAAGAGCTCTCTTCTGGCACGTATACTGTCAGCATTGGAGTGACTCAAGCCCTCATAAACGATGACTGGAATTCATTAATTAAAAGAGCGGATAACGCCCTATACGACGCAAAATCTCAAGGGCGCGATTGCATTGTGGAGCGTTAAGCCGAGTTGTAAAACAGTGTAAATATTCTTCCATCACAAAATATGTTGGCTAAGATTCAAGAGGTTAAACACACACAACCAGTAAGGTTAGCAAGGATGCGCTTTTTCGGTTTGTTTTAGCGATAGCATTATTGGCGTAACTCCCTTAAAGCGACTCTAGAACTTCCCGCCATTTACCCATTCTGCTTTTGGTGGCACGGGCTCTTGGTTTACCCATATCTCTTTAATTTGACCTCCCTCAACTCGGAATAGATCAAAACGCGCAACCTCGAGACCATTATCAATAACTCGGCTGTAAGCTGCTACGAAGTTACCTTGACCGACAATCTTGAACACTTGGTCATAGCCACCAATATAGCTATCTAAAGGGCTCACATCTGAGGCTTGATAAACGGCTAGCTCTTCGTGCTGGAGATACTTTGATAGCTTGTCTTTCTGCCCTAGTACCATGACATCACATAAAAAATCACGGATAAGGTTCTTATTCTCCTCTGTTTTATCTAAGTCAGTATGATTGATTGGCCCTTGCAGTCGACCTTCCCCTTCCGTCGGTTGAGCTTCGAAGGCAGAAATCACATCCCAATGTTCAATAATTTTATCGTCATTATCGGTATCGAATAGATCCGTAGTCACCCACTTATATTCGCCATTATTAATATCTTGGAATGCTTGAACAAACACGAATTGGCCATCGACGATTGAACGTATGATCTTTATGTCTCTAACAGGGCAGCGTTTTAAGAACGGTTCGAAGAACTCAACAAAACCATCAATACCGTTGCGAACCCCAGTGCTATGTTGAGTATAACGTTGACCGGTGTACTTCGTTACCGCCTCTAATGCATGACCATCTCGGATACCTTCCATATACAGATTAGTCGCATTCGCTAGCTTATTGCTCATAGATAGTTTCTCCAAACTTAATAGTGCCAAAGTACGTTATTTGGCTCGTACACTGAAACTCAGAACTAGATTGTCTCAGGTGTCCTTTTAACTGTCGGATTGTTGAATAGGCTCTTCGCGTCGCTATTCAAAACCAAGTTAAGCTCGATATACGTCTACAGCATATCGAGCCTTTACAACCTAATTGGTCACTGTGGTTACTGTTTGGCGTGATAAGCTTTAGATACTGCGTAGCTATCCTCAAACCAGTTCCAACTCTTCACTTTGCCATCTTCAACCTGAACTCGAACCGCCCAGCTGAATTTACCCGTGTCTACACCAGATTCATTCGCAATGGCACTCATGCTGCCCATGAATACTGCTTGGTCGCCGTTTACAAAACTATAGTCTGTTGACCAGCTTGTGACTTTCAAACCTGCGCCAAATAGAGGAAAGAAAGTGTTGAGCACTTTTTCTTTTGACTCCCAGTTACCGATCCAAGGGATGTCGGCGTCACCTTCGTTGTGCCAGACAAAATCATCGGCCATTAATGACTCGAGTTTTGCCATATCACCTGAGCCTGCCGCCCATAAGAATGCTTGAGCCGTTTCTAGTGTCTTTGCTGAATCGACTGCTTTTGTTTCATCTGCAAGGGCTGGAGTGAATTGAAAGAAAGCCAGAAGACTCGCTAGACCGATAAGTAGATTTTTCTTTAACATTTTCTTTCTCCTGATTGTCAATTTTGAAGCTCAATGCGTGGGAGATTAAAAGTGCCATCAGTGCATGCTTTGAACTTCAGTTCTGTTTGTTGCCTTGTTGAGATAACTATAGCTGTGCTAAATTTTTGGTAAACTCACTAATTGAACACGTTGGATATGCGCAAATGCACAACATAAGATGGGATGACCTGCAATATGTTCTAACAGTGGCGAATGAAGGATCCCTGTCGGCCGCGGCAAGAGCACTTGGTGTAAACCACAGCACCGTTTTACGTCGTATTGACACCTTTGAGTATCGTCACAAATTACGAATTTTCCATAAACTTCCTACCGGATACAAACTAACGGTTGAAGGGCAAAAGCTTCTGGAGTCAGCTCTCGCTATCGAATCCACAGTAAGAGAATTGGAGCACAAGGTTTTTGGACAGGAATTGAAGCTAGAAGGTACGCTAAGAATAACGACGACCGATGCGTTATCTCGCCTCATTCTGGGTACTCATTTGGCTGCTTTTCATCGGCTTTATCCAAAAATTCAGTTAGAACTCAGCCTCACATCTCGTCAATTGGATATTTCACACCTAGATGCAGATATCGCGATTCGCCCGGCAAATGAGTTGCCAGCCCATTTAGTTGGGACCAAGTTAAGTAAAATTGCCTTTGGTGTTTACGGATCGCCAGAATATATAAATGGCCTTAAGAGTAAGCACCCCTTAAAGTCTGCATCTTGGTTAATGATGCATAGAGGCAGTGCTTCGCTACAGGTTTCTGAACTGATTTCGGAAGACAAAATTGTCATGAAAGCCGACTCTTTTGAGCCCCTGATCATCGCGGCTGAAAATCAGATGGGGTTAGCCTACTTACCCTGCTTTTTAGGTAACAGTAAGGGAACTCTGCAAAGAGTAGATATGGAAGTGATGCACCAAAATACAGACCTATGGATGATGACTCATAAAGATTTAGAAGATTCAGCCAAAGTAAAAGCATTTTTTAATTTTATGAAAGGCGCAATCAAATCAGACCATAATCGGTTGGCCGGATTTGATTATTAGCGAACGAGTGCCGGCTCTTCACCATTAGGCTTACGAACAAAATGACACAAAGCCCACAGCACAAACAAAGTCACAGTCAGCTCCCAAGCGCGTAGGAAGGTACTTTCCAACCCTAAATTGCTACTGGTCATGTACAACTGAATCGGCAGCATAGTCGCCAATAACGCATCGGCATGAACGTCTCTGGCTGAACCTTTCGCTTTGGCCATTGATGCGGTGATCATAAAGGCAAATAAACCCAACACTATGGTGTAGTAACCGAATGTAGACTGATGCCCTGCCATCAACAAGGTGAACACCGCGGCTACTGCACAGCCGCCTACTTGAGTTTGAAAACGGCGGTCAACCACGTCGATAAAGCTTTTGTGTGTGGTTTGGGTTGCAGCAGCAATCACTGGCACCATGCAGAACGTTGCAGAGATGATGTCGACAATCATCAAGAATGCCAAACCAAGACCAATCAACGCGAGTGAAATTGCTCTGTTCTCAAATGTGACAGGCTGTTCTTTAAATACAGGAGGCTTGCTTCCTTGCTCAACAGGGAACAGAGCCACCATGGTTTTTGCTACTACCATGGTAATCAACATGGATAACAAAATTTCATGAATACGCATCGGCATATCCATGGTGGTGTGCTGAGCAAACACGACAATCAAAATCCAGTTGAAAGTTGGCATCAACATTTGACCTTTCTTTGCCGGTGTAGTAGCTCGACGACGCATAAAATCGAAGAAGAACAGGCTAATGGTCCACACCACAAACGGATGCTGTGAAAATACCTCAGTCACCACCAGCGCTGTACTTGCAGCCAATAAAGTGGGTGACAAAGTACGGATCAGGCCAAGCCAAGAGTAATCTTTATTCTTGGTCATGATGATGGTTGGATACAACGCCAGATAAACGGGAGAGTCTAGGTTTAGTAGCTTTCCCAACACCATACAAATCGTCACAGTAAGTGCGACACGCAGCGCTTCATTACGTTGAGACTGACCCTGTGCAGTGTTTTCGAATGTCCACATAGTCATCTCCTATTAATAGATGTAGCGAAATGTTGAAACCAAGTGAATCCAAGCCGAGCCAATAACGTGCATTATTGGGTTACCGCTTTCAACAATCACACTCGCTCGTGAACCTGAGATCATCGAAGGATCCAGTTCGTTAACTGTAATGCGGGTACGTACTTTCTGTTGCTCACGGATCCAACGCGTATCATTAGTCACGCTAGACAGCTTGCCATTGGCATTATTGGTGTCGTAAATCGCACGCTCTTGGCTACTCACTTCACCCGTAAAGACTTTGCCCGGTAGCGCATCAAAAGAGACCAAGACTTCGCGGCCATTAGTAAGCTTATCAATGCCTTTCTCATTGAAGTCTGCACTGATCCACGCATGAGCTTCGTCCACCAGCAGCAATGATGAAGTGCCTTGAGTGATATAACTGCCCGATTGCAATTGTAAGTTGGTCACGACACCTTCCGTTTGCGCGACGACTTGAGTGTGGCCTAAATCCAGTTCCGCACTGGCAAGTTTTGCTTCTGCTAATTCAATGGCCGCTGTGCGGTCTTGGGTCGATAACTCAACCTCAATGCGTTTCACTTCCGCGTTCGCAGCTTCAACCGCACTACTCGCAACTTGTGTATTGGTGATTGCATCATCAAGATCTTGTTCAGTCGCAAGCCCTTTGTTACGCAGTTTTTGGTTACGTGCGAGTTTCTGTTTCGCGTTGTGATATTCGAATTCTCGTTGGCTTTGTGTTTGTTTCGCTGCTGCTAATTGCTGCCATTTCGCTGAGTCAGAATCACGCGCTTGATGCAGTTCGGCTTGCGCTTGTGCCACTTTCAATTGGTAGCTACTGGCATCGATAGCAAATAATGGTTGACCTTTTTCAACCAACTCGCCATTACTAACCATGACGTCGGTAATTACGCCGGACACTTCTGGCGCAATGGTCGCGACGTTACGATACAAAGTCGCTTGAGTGGTAAAAGGGGAAACATTATCTGAGGTGACTAAAAAAGCGGAGAACAATGCTGCCGCTGAAAAAACAGTGTAAATCGCGTATCTATAAAAGTTTTCGTTCATGCTTGTACCTAGTTTTCATTCGTTATAAAGCGCCGCGCTCACGGCTTATTCGATTCTCTTTTCTACGAAAACTAGGTTATAACCATTCACAAATGGAAAACAGAGCCAATAAAAGAAGTGAGGATTCCACATTTGGAAAGGTTGATGATTTGTACCGATTTCGCTCAATGGTTGAACGAAAAGGTCAGATAAGGGTGTATTGAAACGTTCGCATTCAGTTCCTCCCCTTTCCTTCCCAGCGTTCAATAAGAGATTGAAGAAGTAAGACCACCCGACTTCATTCCATTGGATTGCTTAATTTTCGCTAGCTTCTTATGGTTAAAATGCCTATTGTACAAACCATAAAATTATAAAGACTCGCGGCCTTTGCCACAGAGACTCTCCATTTAAAGCGAAAAGACTTACTATGAATTTTGATATCAATGCACTGAAACACCACCAACTGGTCGAAGATGGTCAATTAGAAGGGTATTACATTCATCAGCCTGTGCAAGGCAGTCAACCAGATGACAAAGCCGTTTTAGAAGAGCGCCAAGCGCTGGAAAGCCAAGGATATAAGGTGGTTCAGGTTAAAGCGAAAGGCGGAACAACTACGTTTGCCGAGGCTATGCAAGAACTTGCGAAGAAGACAGGCCACCAGCCTAAATAGTAAGTGACTTGGTAAACCAATATGATCATCGAGAAAGCACCCTACCGACTATTGAGTCAGCTGGGTGCTTTTTTATTGACGGCCTTTAACTGACTAATCTTGTTAACTGACCTAAGTTACTGACTCAGCTGACTGAACTTCGGCAAGCTTTTCACAAACTTCTGGTGTACATCCATATAAGTTTGCATATAGATTTCATCGATATTGTCACCACTCGGGAAGCTGGATGAGAAATCTACGTGGTTGCGGTCAATCGACAATTTAGCCGCCTCGACAATATGAGCAATGAACATTCGAGGATCTTCCAAGCCGATAGAGATACGCATTGTCGTCGGTTTGATACCGGCTTCATTGAGCGCTTCATCGCTGAGTTCTGAGTGCGTAGTCAGTGCTGGACACAGCGCCACTGTATTGGTTTGCCCTAAACTTACTTGCATGCCGATAGCGGGCTCAAGCATGTCGAAGAACTGTTTGAAGCCATCTCGATTGATTGGCGCACGGTCGCCATTGCCTTCCATATCGATAGTGAAAAGCGCCGCTGGTAGCCCCAAGTACATGTTGTTCTGGCAGTGTTCATAGTTATCACTATCTGGCAAAGCAGGACACGACACATTGATGTCTGGGTGAGCATCAAAGATCTTCGCGAGAGTCAGTGTATTAATCGTTTTTTGCACCACTCGCATCTCATACGTTTTCATACCATTGAGCACTTCAAACGCTTTATCTGCATCTAGGAATGCACCCTTAATGTAGTACACATTCCAAAACAGCGTTTCGTTCCATCGGATTTTGGCCTCATCACCGTTGGGCTTGGTGAAAGTGACCTCCTCTCCTTTTGGCACAAACATAGTCTCATTGCGACCAATCACAACCCCAGCAGTTGTGGTGCCAGAACCCGCCAGTTCTTTGGTGTAGGAGTGAATCACATAATCTGGTCTTTCAGCCACATCGTCGCGTTTTAGTACTGGATGCAGCAATGGCGTGCCTACTGTTGAGTCAACAATCACATCCCAACCACGAACGTGACCAGCTTTGCTGATACTAGCAACATCCAACACGTATCCATGCGGGTTACACGGTGACTCTAGGTAAACGTAGATTTTCTTACCCGCAGCGATGCGATCTGCGTATTTATGAGCAACCTCATCAAGGCGCGTCGCAAACTCATCATCGGAGTAACCATCCACCCACTCCACCGCGACATTTAGGTTAGACGGTTTCCCAAACCAATCTTCCAACAACTGGTAAGAACCGCCATAGATATTACGTGAAGCCAAGACTATGTCTTCATGTCCAAGTAAATGGCTCAACAATCCATCAATGGCCGCCATACCCGAATTAAAGTTCCATGCGAGGTATTCGTTGGCTCTAGAGCCTGCCTCGATATCAACCATATGGTTAGCCAGTGAAATCGATGTAGGGTTAAGCAGTCGAGAATATATATCGTGCAACGGCTCTTTACCGTTAAACGCATCTTCAATCCATTCTGTACACGCAAACAAATAGGTCGCGGTACGTGTAATCACAGGGCTTGCAGAAAATATAGCAGCGACATTATCGAAAATTGGATACGCACCTTTAGACGCAAAATTACCATTATTGGTGGCAATAGACTGGTAAGTGGCGCGCATTGGGTTTTGCAGATTATCGAGGATCTTAGCGATCTGGAATGACAAAAAACGTTTGGCGTTAAACCAAGCGATTCGGTCACTTTTATCGAGCTCTGAAAGTCCATCAACCGTCAATGCCCAAAGATCGTGTGTCTTGGTATTGGCTTGGTACAGTGTCGTCGCCAGTTCAATCAGCGTGATGCCGTAATCGCTATTTGGGTCGATACCAAAATGCTTTGCTTGCTCAACGGCAAGAGCTTCTGCTTGTTCGTGTTTGGTGGTTTTACGCAGCGGGCTAAGTTGAGTTGAAGTATTCATAATTCCTAAGTCATTCCATGCTTGTTGTTCCTTCTTTAATTTTAGTTTTGGGCAGATGTTAAAAATTGCTATTTGCGAAGTAAGACATACACTTTGAGCAATAATATTGCCAAACTAAATTCAATATTGATGGATTATGCCAATGGACGAGATCGACAAGAAAATACTGGCTGAACTGCAAAACAACGCTCGGCTGTCTAATCAAGAGTTGGCCGATCGAGTAGCACTGTCGCCCTCTCCTTGCTTACGCCGAGTTCGAGCATTAGAGAAACAAGGGATAATTCGTGGTTACCACGCCAGTGTCGACCAAGAAGCGTGTGGCCTGCCAGTCAATGTGTTTGTGTTGGTGAAACTTGAAAAGCCGACAGAAGAGAACATGCGAGACTTTGAGCAGCACATTGAAGTGATTGACGAGGTGTTAGAGTGTTTTCTGATGACGGGCAATCACGACTACCTATTGCATGTAGTCAGTGAATCGCTAAAAAGCTACGAGCAGTTCATCCGTAAACAACTAACTCGCCTGCCTAATATTGCTTCTATTGAATCCAGCTTCGCCTTCGGTCAGGTAAAAACTAAGACCAAATTGCCAGTGAGGTAATTAGAAACGACTTAATTTGTCTGTGCTGAAGGCATTGGATAATCATCTCCAATCATACAGATAAGAGCGCCACCAAAAGCTTTTTCGTAACGTATTTTTCCTGTCGCATCTGAGCTTTCTATACTCGAACTGCCGTCCAAAATCTTATTAATTTCTTGTGCGACTTTTGTTGGTACCAACCAGATACAAGCTGCAACAGAGCAAGTGGATGATGACGATTCGCAACCTGTCTCGGAGCTTCCTCTTATCCAAAGACTATCCTTTTCCTTAAGCAGTAATTGCGTTGCTATGTAATCTGGGTGATCGATGTACTGATCACCACCTATCCATGTATCGCCATAAGGTAGATATGGTCCTCGCCATGTTGATAAGCCCGGATTTTCAATTAAGTGATTGATGTTTAAGTAGCCGAAGTTCGTGTCGGTATCGGAAGTAATAGGAGGCAGAGAGCCATTGTCATGAGAATATTGCTCCGCTGCATCCAAGACAGTATTCAGTTGCCCGATCAAAAATGTTGCCTCATCGACACGGGAAATACGATTACCGATCTGGTTGTAGATAAAAAATGCGGCAATGAGCATGAGTAAACTAAACGATGCAAGTTTCCATTTTTCTATCTGACGCAAAAGTCTTAACATCTATTTTTTATCTCTCATCAAAACGGTTCTAATAACGCTATGGCTTCCCTTATAAGGAAAGATTATACCAGAGTAAAATCAAGCGTTTTGCATTGAAACTTACTTGTCCATGTCTGCGGAAAATAAGCCTAGCTCTAATGTGCCCAACTTCGATTTAGAGCCTCCCTAAAAACAAACAATCATCACACCCGACTTCACTGACTTAACCCTCAAATCAACCTTGTATTGAATTGCTCCGTAAAACAAACCAAAGCGATGGAAATCGATTCGAAGTGATCGTTTTATCGGACTGTCATCTAATTTTTGTACTTTGATATAACAAATAGCTCAAAAGTTATTGAGTGATCGTTCAATTATATCAAATTTTCCACTATAGTTGATTGGTCAAACAACTCACAACAAGGAAAAGTTATGAATCCAAATACCGAATCTCAATCAACGCCGACTCGATCTATCCCTCAAGAAGCATTTGATTGGTACGACGAATATGCACACGGCCTGATTGATCGCAGAGAGTTTATGGCTCGTCTATCTGGGCTAGCTGTACTTGGCTTAACCATGACGACGCTAACTTCTGCACTGATTCCTAATTATGCGCAGGCAGAGCAAGTCTCTTTCAATGACCCTTCCATCAAAGCAACCTACGAGAAGTTTCCTTCACCTAAAGGACACGGCGAAGGCTATGGTTACTTGGTTGTACCCAAAGAGTTAGAGGGCAATGCGCCTGTTGTATTGGTCATTCATGAAAATAGAGGCCTCAATCCATACATAAAGGATGTGGCAAGACGACTCGCAGCGGCGGGGTTTATTGCGTTTGCACCTGATGCACTCTATTCGCTTGGCGGGTATCCAGGTAATGATGATGAAGGTCGAACGATGCAGAAGTCGCTATCAAAAGAGAAAATCGAAGAAGACTTTATCGCAGCGGCAAACTTCTTGAAGTCCCATGAAAAAAGTAACGGTAAGCTAGGCGCAGTCGGTTTCTGCTTCGGTGGCTATATCGTGAATATGTTGGCCGCTGTCATGCCAGAGCAACTCGATGCAGGCGTTCCATTTTATGGTACTCCTGCCGCACCAGATTTAAGAAAAAATGTAAAAGGCCCCTTGCTCATCCAATTTGCGGGAATCGATAAACGCGTGAATGCGACTTGGCCAGATTATGAAGCCGAACTCAAAGAGAACGAAGCAGACTATACAGCTTACATCTATGACGGCGTGAACCATGGCTTCCATAACGATTCAACTGGCCGCTATGCTGAAGAAGAAGCAGAGTTAGCTTGGAAACGTACACTTGAGTTCTTTAACCAAAAGCTTTCTTAATAGTTAGCTTTACTGAACCCGTTTTCTTTAGATTCCGAGTGACTGCCCTATTCCCTACAAAACCCAAAAGGCCTCGCACTCGCGAGGCCTTTGTTGGTCGGTAATCAGTTCCTCCCTTTTCCCATTACCAACAATAGGTTTGAGATGTAAACCAAGGGGGTTAGAAGGGGATTGTCGGTCGAGTCTCACGTACAGAAGCCTCGTTGATTCACTGACTTAACCGCTCATCAATGTAACTTCGCTTCAAACAAACCTATTGACCCGATCGCGCAAATAGATAATATAGATAGCTAGACGTCTACATGTCTTTTATTTATTAAATGGAGTTATCATGAACAGCTACAAAAAAATCACAGCATCCCTGTTGGCATTAGCTTTCGTATTCGGTGTAACAGGATGTGGAAAAAAAGACGAGGCTGTCATCAAGATTGGGGCGACAGTTGGCCCACATGCACAAGTTGTACAAGCTGTTGCCAAAGAAGCAGCAAAGCAAGGGATAAACATTGAACTCGTCGAGTTCTCAGACTATATCACCCCTAACGCAGCATTAGATGATGGAAGTATCCAACTGAACAGTTACCAGCATCAGCCATTCCTCGATAACTTTAATGCCAATCACGATAGCCAGTTAGTTTCTATCGGACGTTCAATTTTGATGCGTATGGGCGTTTACTCGAACAAGTACACTTCGCTTGATTCTATTCCCGAAAACGCTCGAATCGCGATTCCAAACGATCCAACGAATGGCGGGCGTGGACTATTACTGCTTGAAGATGCAGGGCTGATCTCATTAAAAGACAACGCTGGTTTCAACGCGTCTTTAAACGATATTGTTAGCAACCCGAAGAACATTCGATTTGTTGAAGTGGATGCCGCGCAGCTACCCCGCTCTCTTGACGATGTAGATGCTGCTGCAATCACCATGAACTATGTAATGTCGGCTGGACTCGACCCTAAGAAACAAGGCATTTACTTAGAGAAAAAAGACGCACCTTTAGCAGTGATGGTTGTTGCGGCGCGAGAAGAAGACAAAAATAATGAAACGTATAAAAAGATTATCTCAATTTACCACTCACAAGAGATCAATGACTTTTTAGACAGCACTTTCAAAGGCACCATCGAAGCCGCAAATTAAGCTAAATCGTTTCAGATTTGGCGTTGCATGATACTCATAAAGCAACGCCAGATTTGAGTTGGCGGGTTGTCGTTGACGCATTCCAGCTTCTTTTCAAATTAGAGAGCAAAGCTTTAGTTACTTGAATGGAGGTTGAAAACCATATCGTCAGAGCAGATTATGTAAGCATAAAATTCAATTAAATCTGGGGGCTTTGCATGAAAAAAGAAGTGATACTTTTTGATATAAACGAAACGGTTTTAAATTTGGAGTCATTACAGCCTAAATTTAAAGCGGTGTTTGGAAAGGAGGATGCATTATCACTTTGGTTTTCAAAGCTTTTACACTCTTCAACGGTTTGCATCGCAACAAACGTAAAATCTACTTTTTCTGAATTAGCGAATGCAGCGCTCAACGCTATTGCACAACGGTACAAGTGTGATTTAACGCCGGAAAGCAAAGGTGCCTTGTTAACTTCTTTTGCCAATCTACCACCGCACACAGATATCAAAGCGTCTTTGCTCAAATTGCGCGCGAACGGGTTTAAAACCGTCGCTTTTTCCAACTCATCCCTCGATCTCATCACTTCTCAAATCAAGAACTCAGGCTTAGAAGATTATTTCGACACCGTCATTTCCGTTGAAGAAACAGGCAGTTTCAAACCCAATTCAGATGTGTATAACTTTGCAGCCGAAACTTTAAAAGAGCCTGTCGAAAACCTTCGTCTTGTCGCTACTCATGATTGGGACACTCATGGTGCGCTATCCGCTGGCTTACAAGCAGCCTATATAGACCGAACAGGAGTTGAGTATCATTCCTTGTATTTGAAACCGGAGATTAGCTCAAGGACGATGAATGGTGTGGTGGAACAAATAATTAAGCACAATTTAGACAAGTAAAATCTCAAGAGACTTTTCTACTCCTGATTCGATACAACCACCCTGTAGTGGTCAACAAATTCCGGACACTGACTTAACCGCTTTGATCAACCTTGTGTTGAACTGCTCTGGTTATAGAGACGCTGTCGGTTACCTAAAAACTGCAGTTACCTAGCAACAAATATAAGCTAGCAACAAATATAAGCTAGAAACTACTGTAAGAATGAGGAACGCGTTTTTCTTCATCCCAGCCTAATAGCTCAATATTGATCAATGACTTGCGCTTCTCATTACACAGTGAAGCGATATTGATGATAGGCAGTTGGCTACGAAACTGCGCTGTAAGGATGACCTTTTTACTTTCGTTAAGGCTGCTTCTGCATTGCGACAAAATCGCTTCAGTATCTAGTTGGTGTGCGTCCTCGATAATTTGGATATCAGCATTCTCTTGATAGCAATCTATCAACCAAGATACAGCAGGCTCTTCTATGCTGGTGAGCACGATGACATCTTTTGTTGTGACCAATTCTTTGAGTTCAGATAGTTTGAGTTCAGTTTCCATAGTTACCCTCATTCAGCAGCAAATACATTAAAGTCGATTGCCCAGTTTAGCCTGTGCTAAGTGGTAGCCTCTGTCGATCATCTCTTGTGAGCGATCAAACTCTAGGGTGCCACAAGCATTGCGTGGGATCTCAAGCGTGATATCGGCGGGGTAAGCGGCCAACTTTTGGCGAGCAATGGTCGATTGCATCGCATCAAATGCTTGGTTGGCAATATCGTAAAAAGCAAAGTTGAAGCTCATTTTGCTTTTTACACTGCTACCGAGGTTATCGATAAAATGCACAACCTTCTCATGCAGGTTGCTCTCTTTTGTTGGCAGGGAAACCGGTATCACTTCCTGTTTAACCATTTCAGGTTCACCACCTAAATTCACAGCCAGTGTAAAGTCTGTATTATCACCAAAGGTAGGCGCAATCGGTACGGGATTAAGAACGCCGCCATCAATCAGCACTTCTCCATTGATAACGTGAGGGGTCAAGAACAGTGGCAAAGAGATAGAGGCGCGAATGGCATCAAACAGAGAACCTGATTGCAGCCAAACCTCTTTTTCATCGGCGACGTTAGCGGCAACTGCGGTATAAGGGATGGGCAGATCTTCAATTGAAATCTCGCCGATCAGTCCACGCAGAGTGTCGATGATCTTGTCCCCTTTGAACATACCACTCGACTGCCATGAAAAGTCCAACAACATCGCCATATCACCTTGATCGATACTGGTGACCCACTCTTCAAATTCATCCAACTTGCCCGCAGCGTAGACACCACCGATAAGTGCGCCAATTGAACAGCCAGAAATGGATTTTATCTGATAGCCATGCTCAATTAACCAGCGGATGACTCCAACGTGAACCAAGCCTCTTGCGCCACCACTGCCAAGTACCAATGAGATCGTTTTTGCCATCATATTAATCCTTTAGTTTTAAATTCTAGGTGGGCTAACTCGCCGATTTACCAATTCGCCGATCTCAACTCACTGAATCACTCTCAGTTCATTCGGGTAATGAAGGTTTGCTCGTCATCCACAAAAGCCACATAGTCGCCGTGATAGATAAACACCCGACCACGCCCTTCCACTATACACGCAAGCTGTGGGTTCAAGTCTTCTTCAAGATTTTCACTTTGATACGTGCCGGTGTCGGTAATCACACCGCGGAGTTTAGGCAAAAACCCATAGCTGCGCTTGGCTTGATCAATCAGGCTCAACTCACTGGTGGTAGAGAAGTAAGCTGGGATAGGACCAGCATCTTCGATAAACATCGGTTTCAGTTCTTCAAAAGCTGTAATCACCAGCCAGTCGATGCCGTTTACGTGATGGATAAACATTGTTTATAAATACCTAGTTTCTCGATAGTTCTGATGCGGAGATTCTAACACTATCAGGGGCTAAACGTAGGAGAAATTGAGCTACTAGAGGCAATCCCTACCCCTGCTTATTACCCAATATATCCAACATAAAACTGGACCAGATGTCACTATCAAATCACACCACAACGCAACCAAGCATGCAGCCAAACGTAAGTCGTTGGACTTTTTTCTGGGTCTTTAGAGTCGAACCATTTGTTGTTGAAAGTGGCTTTGTTATTCCTGAAATTAAGAGCCTACCAATAAACAGACACATACTATCTACAGGGTCTAATACTAGTCGTCCGACTCTACGACTAATGTCTAACCGACTGAGTCTATTTGTTTTTTTGGGTTTGGTATAAGGTACTAACAACTAAATGTTAATGAATGTTTAATTATAAGTTGACGCATTGTTTACACTTCATGCCGTGAGTCAACAACGTTTGTTGGAATAACACACCTCAGAGTGTGAACGAAAGGAATCAAAATGAGCACTACTTTAGAGTCCGCACATATACAAACAGAGAAGCCTCAAGCCAATGAGGATGAACTCACCTATGAACAACAACATAAACCAAGATCGGAATTTGATTCCCGAGAA
This sequence comes from Vibrio sp. 10N.222.52.C12, assembly GCF_041474215.1. NCBI lineage: Bacteria > Pseudomonadati > Pseudomonadota > Gammaproteobacteria > Vibrionales > Vibrionaceae > Vibrio > Vibrio sp. 10N.222.52.C12. The sequence goes on along the minus strand of NZ_JBFRTR010000008.1, from coordinate 24,610 downwards.
CAGTATCTAGAACACGAATTGCAAATCATGTCGCCTAAGCGCTGGCGTCCAAATTTGCCGTTTAAAGATTATCGATTTGAGATAGAAGACACCATCCCAGCGATGGCGGCGACCATTGGTAAAGTGGTTATGGTGGGCGCTATTGCAGCCACCTTTGCTGGGGCTCTCGGATTAAATGAAGACTTCATTCTAGAAAACGTTCGTTATGAACTCCTCATCGCCTCAGTTTTCATCATCCTTTTCTCTGGCTTCTTACTACCAACGGCTAACCTCGCAGGGACCCACGGCCCACTTATCCCTTTGATTCCGATTGTGGTTGCAGCAGGTGGACACCCGATGGCGTTTGGCCTGTTGATTGGCGCTTTTGGCCTCATCTTAGCCATCAGTAAAGGTGGCAGCATGTTGGCCAACCTCACCAGTAAAGGCGTGTGTGGCGGCTTATTGCTCTACCTCGGCTTTGTTGGAACCGCCTCTAAAGTGAAAAAGCTTTTCGCTTGGGCTGAAGGAATCGGTATGAGCCACATCGCGTTTGTGGTGATCTTTTGCACCATTATCTTGTACGCGCTACTGGAACACTTCCGCAAACGTTGGTTAGCAGTACCTCTTAGCTGCTTGTTGGGTGGTACGATTGCATTTGCCATGGGCGCCCCATTTGCTTTCCACACTGAGCCAGGCTTGCCCAACATGAACCCTATGTATTGGTGGGGAGAAAATACAGGTTGGATGCTAGGCCTACCGACGATTGAACACTTCATGGTGGTATTGCCGTTTGCGATTCTAGCCGTAGCGATGTGGTCACCGGATTTCTTAGGGCATCAAGTATTCCAAAAGATCAGCTACCCAGAACGTACCGAAAAAGTACACATGAACATCGACGACACCATGACCACGGCATCAATTCGTCAAACGTTCGGTTCTCTGCTTGGCGGTACTAACTTTACGTCTTCATGGGGGACTTATATCGTACCGGCTGCGATTGCTAAACGCCCTATTCCTGCCGGCGCGCTGCTCACAGCTCTGTTCTGTATCATCGCCGCAGTTTGGGGTTACCCGATGGATTTAGCTATCTGGCAACCTGTACTGTGTGTGGCGCTGATTGTTGGGGTATTTGTTCCATTGCTAGAAGCTGGAATGGAAATGACGCGTGAAGGAAAAACCACACAGTCGGCAGCGATTGTTGTATTTTCTTCAGCGCTCGTTAACCCAGCATTTGGTTGGGCTCTCACCATGCTGTTGGATAACTTAGGCTTAGTCGGTTGTAAAGAACGTAGTAGTGAACTGAGTAAAATGAGCCGCTGGGTGTTGCCTGGCACTATGTTTATTGTGCTAAGTGGCGTAATGGCGTTGGTTGGCCTTCTACCGGGGATTCCAGCGATTATCCCGAGCTTTCGCTAGGCTCGATTAATATTGAGTTTCAGTCGGACCACAAAAAGGCCTCGCAATCGCGAGGCCTTGTTTTATCTATCAAACCAGTGAGATAAATGAGTGTCGCTATTGTTTCTGTAGCTTATCGAATCCATTAATTCGCAGATGAAGCTGCGTTCCCATAGTCAACGAAACCAACAGACTAATCAAAGCAATCACTGCTCCAGAAACAAACACCCATTGATAACCAGACATCCAGATGATTCCCAACAGAAATGGTAGGAACACCGCTGCAATATGGTTGATGGTGAATGACAAACTCGCCGTTGAAGCCACTTCATCTTCCCGAATTGTCTTTTTAAAGTAGGTGTTCAAAGCGATCGCAAAACTAAAAATGATACTGTCGACAACATACAACCCCGCTGCCGCATAATGATCATCCACAAATGCGTAAGATAGGAACACCAACACTAACGCGGCATACTCAATGATCAAAGCTAGCCTCTCTCCGACTCGGTCGATAAATCTCCCAACATAAGGTAGAGCAAGAGTTGCTGCTAAGCTGGATACCATAAATAAAGCGGCCATCATCGCAATCGTATAGTGGAACTTGGTCACCATCAGTAAGCCAGCAAATGCCACAAAGATCTGTCTTCTTGCTCCACTCAAAAAGGTAAGAATGTAATAGGTCGTGTATTCACGTCGGACAATGAGTTTAGTGTGTTGTTTAACCTCTGTATGAGTATTTTTAAACGTGACCAAGTACACCGCTAGCCAGAAACATATTGCTCCACAAGTAAAGAAAATAGCCTTATCTGAAACGTCAAAAAGATAGCTCGCGACCATAATGCATAGAAAAGTCACCATCGAGAAGAAAGAGGCAGCAGATCGAATTTTCCCCATTGATTCACTGAAGTTCTTAGTCGCTAACAACTGTGTTGAGAGTGATTTGTTCACCGCTTCTAAATAATGGAAACCAATAGACATGATCGTCGTGCTGAAATAGAAGCCATAAATCGAAGGCAAATACCCCGTCACGGCAACGCCTAGCCCTAATATTGCAACCGACAGTACAGCGACTCTTTGTTCTGAAGCGATGAACAACAGAAACAAAACGGTAAATGAGAGCAAGCCTGGGATTTCCCTGACACTCTGCAATACACCCACATCAGCCCCGGTCATACCAACAGTGTCGACAGCGAAGTTATTCATCACGACTCGCCATCCAGTATTCGCTATCACTGACGCGATAGCGATGATAACCAACATCGCGAATGAGCTCCGCGATGTTAAAAGCCTAAGCCAGAGAGTCATTTAAACCGCCGATTCTAAAAGAAAATCATGAATATGATCGCGCATGAATAAAGCCATCGAAGAGAGGTCTTCCCATGTTTCTTTATTCGTGTGGGTAATGCACTCAACAAAAACTTTGCTTAAGTGTGGCTCAGCATGTAACCAACGACTGACATATTTCCCGGTGTAACACACATGCTGCATTTCATCTTCTAAGATTTTTTGAATCGTTGGACGCATTTGTTTCATGTAATCATCGTCAGACTCATCGATGATCGCCAAATGCAGTAACAGTAAACGCCATGAACGTATTTCAATAGAGTGAACCCTAAACAGGAATGTCTTAAGCTCATCGTCAAAGTTCATGACTTTATCTAACTCATATTGAACTTCATGTTCATGCGTTTCTGTCTCGTACCCAGTAAAAGGGATAAGGCTGGCAAACAACGTAGAATGATTCATCTCATCGTTATAATGACGCAACATAAGCGGCCTTAATTCATCATCTGCATACCGCTCTGCGATCATTCGTAACCTTGCCGCACCTTTAGCCTCATCGATTGCATTGTGTAAAAGGTAGTAAGCCATCATCTTTTTATTTTGAAAAATAGTTCGAGCCAAACCATTCATCATCTCAGAAGTGAAAGACAAATCAGATACTAAATATTTCTCAATGCAATCCTTGTATTCTTTTGAAAGACTCACACCTTGGGTGTCAAATAAACTATAGAGACTGTTTTGTATATTATTCATAAACCATTCCTTTCCTCAGCACACATCTTCAATAAGACACTCTCTCGAGTGCCTTATTAAGAGGGAGCAAGCTAATTAGCGAGACTCTTTTTTGTGGTGTTCTGACGGGGCTGGATTCGGTTCAAAAGCAGCATTTGAGCGTACCAGTCTTGGAGGTTGGCTAGAGATATCTTGCTTCTTAAGTTTTAACGATAAAGCCGCTATTAGTTTTCCGTTCATATTCAGATCCTCAAAAATAATGGTATGTTCTGAGCTTGGTAACGATATGCAACTAAGACAAAGAACACAGAGACAATACAACTCGTTAACAAATTGTTACACGATCATTTTTAGAATGTTATTTTTTGGGATTGATAAGTATTCAGGGAGCTTTTACTTCTTTGATAAATTCATTGGAGATTATTATTTGTCGCTGACGATGATGTACAAATCAGGTCTGTGCCAGTTGGATTGAATAATAAGTAAAACAAAGTCACAGACTTGTCGCAGTTAATGAAATTCCGTGGAACGGTTCAATTAAACCCAAACCTCCCCCCTCTAGCTCCCCCTCAAATGGAGTTCACCGATCTCATTAGATATACGTCCGAGGGGGAGAACATTCTTTGGCGCTGCACATGTAGCGATCTGTATTCAGTTCCTCCCCTTTCCCGCTACCAACAAGAAATTGGAGATGTAAACCAAGGGGAGGTTAGGAGGGGATTATAGGTCAAGTCTCATATGCATCTGATTCACAAGCAATAACGCAACTTGTTACAATACCCATAATTAAAAGATGGTCTTATTTCGCTATACTCCGCGCCTAATTCCAGAAACAGACCTAATACCAATGAATATCTTTAAAGCCTTAGCTCTTTCTATAACGCTATTTTTAGTTGGCTGTGCATCTGGTTCAGCAATATTAGTCGGTGAAGCCAGAGACCCAATTACACCTCAAGAGGTTACGCTTTATCTTGAAGCGCCTGAGAACTATGAAAAAATAGCTTTGGTTGATGCATCTAGTGATGCAGGTGTAACGAAACAAGGCTCTATCGACTATGCAATCGAAGAGTTAAAAAATCAGGCGGCTAAATTAGGAGCTAATGGGGTCTTACTTCAAGCGACAGGAAGCAACAACTCTGTAGTTTTGGGAGGTGTTGGCACAGACTACCAGTACTTAATCCCTGTTTCAGAACAGACGGTGAATGGAATAGCGATCTACACAGAGTAGTTAATATTGTCCAAGTCAGTTGCTTCGACAGTTCAAACAAAAAGGCCTCGCACACGCAAGGCCTTGTTTTATCTGCGTTCCAACGAACGATCACCGAAGCAATTTACGCTGGTAAAACCACATCAACTCGAGAGCCATTCATCCAATACTTTGATGAATTTAGGATTAATGAGATAACCGATAGAAGCATGGGGATTGCTTTTTCCGTTGCGAATATTGAGGTTATAAACTGGGTGAATATCTTTCATTCCACCGGGTATCAGATCCAACTTGAGCATATCTTTAAAGTCATTTCTAATTTTGCTGTCATGAGAGATAAAATCATCTTCTGCCGAAATGTTTATCCATTGCTGAATGTTTAACGGGTACTTCTTCTCATCTTTCAAGCGGCTCCCTTTTAGCCTATCTTTTACGTTTTCATCGCCTAACGGGGACCCGAGCGTCAGCAATAAGTTGACCTTCTTGTCTGCACCATAGTCGTGTCTATACTCTCCGTAATGAGACAACTTCCACAGCACGTCATAACTGATCATCGACCCAAGGCTGTGCGCTACAATCATCACATCATCCTGATTATCAAGCGCTTCCTTCAGTTCAACCATTAGCCTATGCCTAACATCACTGCCAAAATAGGTATCTTCATTCCAATAGTGCGCCATGTCCGGCGCGACCTTAGTTATGAATGTCTCGGCCACACCCAGCTTTCCAAATAGCGATGAAAAAGTATCTGCTAACGCCTCTTTCAGAAAACCAATTTTAGATACCTTGTTATACGTTGTTTTATTGAACTGGCTTGTCTTGTACTTTTTGAGTTCAGACAACGCTTGCTGACGACTTGCAGGGTCTTCCGTTGGTTTGTCTAACAATGTATTTGATAGCTCACCGTAATAGACAAACCGTTTATCGACATCTTTAAAAGCTTGTAACGAACTTGAGTCTCCACAACCTCGCTGCAAGCCATGTTCTATAGCCTCGTACCAAAGTGCTTGAAGGTGAGCTTTATCGGGCTTTTGAGCGCGACCATGAATGAATATTATTTTCTTAGCCATAGCAGGACGTCCTAAACACATAGTTAAAGTGATTATCAGTAGAAAGCACCACTAGATTCGGTCAGCCCTTGCTAATAACAGTGCTGCTAATTACGTATCTAGGAGTGGTTGATAGAGCATTTATATAACTATGAGGCCGTCTTTTAAGGACCATAAACGAGTGAAAGACGCGGGTATGACTCGCAAATTGAAATGAATGTAGCTAGCAAAAGCTCCAACTAACAAAAAGCCCCGCAATCGCGAGGCCTTGGTTTTGCCAAAGCCTGCTGTCTAAGCTCCAACCGTGAATGAAGATCAGCGCCGTTTCCCCGCTACCACTTTTTCCATACGCAATTAGTTCAGCACCTTTGCGTTTGAGAGAGCCCGACAAATAGCACTAACGAAATAACTTCATGACTTACTTTTCTAATCTAAAATTGTCGTCGGATTTCAGTTGTTACATAAATAACCTCGACAAGTCACCAAAGCCCGATGAGTTAGTAAGATAAATTATTGCAAACATAGAACCTGGATTAGATAGCGTTCGTCGGCACTATCATTATTCATAAAGTTATTTATTTTCAATACTTTGTTTTAATTTATGTATGACAACCATCGCAATTCCACGTGTAGGTTATAACTTGTTAATCCAAGTCATTCATGAATGATATTCTGTCTCAATATGAAGAGCTAAGATTAGATGTCTCTTCTACGGTTTCAGTTACAATTGCCCTAAACGAGTGAAACGACCAGCGAGGTCAAGTATTGTCTTTTGCTTTTTTGTTGAGGTGGTCTAGCTTTTTAGCTGGGCCGTTTTCGTATTAGGGCTTGCTGAGTAGAATATGGGTGTAGTTGCTTATCGATAGCATAACGCAAGGCCTGAACCCGCATTTCATTTTCTAACAATGCAATTAAAGAGGACTTAGGTGAAAGTGTATGCTTGCTAAACTCAGAACGTTTTCTACCTGAAGTTAAAAGTATTGCTGAAGACTTGGGTGTCAATGTAGAGCAATAAATAATAAGGGCCTCAAAGGCCCTTACTTGTACTCATACATCTAACGCTAAATGGCGTTACACAATTTTAGAGCCGTATTTACATCTGTAAAGTTTACTAATTCACTCATTAAGGTTTCTCGTTTATCCAATAGCTCATTAGACAGCTCAACTAGCTCAGATAGGTTACTAGTGTCTATTGTACTTTTTGGAATCTCAGGTAATAGTGCTGTTTCTGGGAAGAGTGCATCCAACCTTTGGGTTTGTTTCTGGTTGAGCATCTGCTGTGATATAGCACCCTGAATGATACTTAGCGATTTATTAAAATCAGGTGCCGAAGAAACGAAGCTACTATTAAATTTAAGTTCCGCTTCTTTAGTGGCCAAAATTATTTGATCGGGCATAGATTCAACAAGTGACATGCTCCTCGTTATTTCTTTTCTAATTTCCGAAGAATTTTTCTTTAGCCCTAAGAAGTTATTTATGTGTTGTTCTATCTCTTCTTTTGTTAGTAAGGTGGTTGGCTTTGTGTTTCTTGCACTTTCGATAGTACTAAGGGGGATAAGGTTGATTTTTCTTATACTCTCATAAACCTCTCTTTTCATTCCTACGAGTTGGTTGTAATCAACGCTACTGTTAAGCACTCTAGGACTGGTGTTTACGATACACTGCATTCTCTGAGCTCCCTGTAAGTAAAGGTTTGAACGTTGACCCGGTTGGGTATATGACTTTGCCCCCATAGCAGTAGCCAAAGTTAGAGCAGAACCTATAAGTGCATCCTGATGCCAATCAAAAGCAACGGCGGTTACACCAGTTAATCCAGCTAGTAGGCCGAGTGCATCCAAACCTGTACCAAGTAGATATGCGTCTGAAGATAGTTCAATATATTTCTCTCTATAAAAATCAGCAAAAGAATATGCTTTACATAGATCGTTATGTTCGAGTTCTTGGGTGATAGGCTTAACTGAGTTTACTTGTTCGTATGAAGTTTTAGCAGTCTCTAAGCTCCGTTTAGCTGCGATAAATTTCTCATTGGCTTCAGTGTATTTCTTCCCTGCGGATTGTAATTCGAGTTCTGCATTAGCTAGATTTTCTTTTATTTGTTTTAACTTTGTATCTCGTTTTTCGGCATCTGTAATTTCAGCTACTTCATTGAAGGAGTGATTTAGTTTCAAGCTATTCTCGGATACTAACTTTATCTCCATGGATGCGTATTCCAACTTTAAACTAGCTTCCTCTAAAGCGACCTTAGCATTTTTGAAACTAGTGTGGGCTAGTAAAAGTTTCTCATCTTTATGAGAGGTTGTAATACACCTTTTACCGTTAAATCTACTAGTTATTTTAGTTGGGTCGTATTGGCCATCTTTCCCTATATTATTGACTTGTTTCCAAGCGTCACTTTCAAGTGCTGGAGGACGGGTTGTACCGCAAGCTGTAAGGCCTAATGCTATTAGTGATAGAGTTATTTTTCTGTTCATAAGTTGATACCTAGCCTTTGTTTGTACCAATAACAGATAGCTGATAAAGACCAAAACTCAAGTTCTATTCCTTAATAGCTTGCTTGGATTAACAATTTATAAACTGCAAATGGGAACTAACACCTAACAGAGTCAGGTCTTGCCTTTTGCTTCTTTATTGACAGTCGTAAGTCATAACGTATTTATGTCCAAAATCCTCCATCTTAGGCATTGCGGTAAGTGGTGCTTGATTGATTTTGAGATACTAGAAGTTATCTGAAGGCAGGGCTGTAGAGCACTTACGTTAACTAACTTTTGTGCAACAATGAGTTAGTATCCGTTTCTTGGTCTAACAAGAAAGGCTTCGCAATACGAGGCCTTTCTTTTCCATTTATCAAAAGAGATTAGTCGCGAAGCACTGCGCCGAATCTCTCTGAAGTTACTTCTTTGATGTCTTCAGCGAACGCAACCATGGTGTACTCTTCGCGGTTAAACGACGAGTTACCGTGCCCTGCTAAGTCCATGGTGATCACTTGGTACTGCTTTGAAAACTCGCTCACTTGGTTTTGCCACAGCCTGCTGTCTAAGCTCCAACCGTGAATGAAGATCAGCGTCGTATCCCCACTCCCACTTTTGCCATACGCAATTTGCTCACCATCGTGAGATATCGCGATACCATACTTAACCGTTGAATCATGAGCCATGGCATTCATGCTACCAAGCGCCGTGAATACCAAGAGTGTGATGTTTAGAATTAAACTTTTCATAGTGTCTCTCTACTTACTTTAGAGGGAACACAGAAAGCGCCCTCTCAATCAATATAGCCACTATAAAGTGTGAAGCTTTAGACGGGTAAAAAGGTTGTAAAATAGAAGAAAACCTGGCCAGGTGACGCAGCTAATCAGTACGCCAAACTCAACTAACCTATGGAGGAAATAGATTCTAAGACACAAAACTTACAGATTTGTTGACCTAAATTTGAGGGGGATTTAAATCCTGTTTAAAGATTTTTTGAAAGTTCCCAACCGCTAATAAATATGACATAAGTCTCAATACAACATCGTGCATTTGATTTGGATTAATGTTATCTCAAAATGTTCGAATTACTTCTCACTAACAAACATTCAATCTGGTAGATTTGCATTAAATCACACATCAACTTTAACCAAGGCTGGACTAGTGGAAAACTATCATGATCCTGTAAGGCATTTGACGTACCTTCGGCAATCTCTTTCCCAAAATAATGAATCTATAGGTTTTTTTCTATCAGCAGGGTGCCCTTTATCTGTAAAAATGCCCGAAAATGACTGGCCACTCATCCCGGACGTGAGAACACTAACAGCTTTCGTGACTGACCAGTTAAAAGACGATGACAAGTACAAATCACTTTTAATCGAACTTGGTAAAGCTGAAAAGAATAACGAAAACATTGAAGATATATTGAGTTTCTTGAGAAGCCTCATTCTCGTATCTAAAGGTGGTATTGTTAGAGGTCTAAAAGAAAGTGATTTACAAGACTTAGAAAAAAAAATCTGTTCTGAAATAGTAAAAAAATTAGATGTTAGTTTACCTAATCCGAACACTCCTTATCATGACCTATGTACATGGATTGGATCAATAGATAGAAAGTCACCGATTGAACTATTTACTACTAATTACGACTTACTTTTAGAAGAAGCATTAGAAGATGAAGAAATCCCATATTTTGATGGCTTTGTAGGTTCTAAAAAGTCATTTTTTGATTTGAAGGCAGTAGAAGATAATTTAATACCAGCACATTGGTCGAGATTGTGGAAAATCCATGGTTCTATTAACTGGTATCAAACTGAAAAATCTGGAAAAAAGAGTGTATTTAGATCATCAGAAATTAAATATGATGAATCTCATTTAATTTACCCTTCTCACTTGAAATATGAAGAAAGTAGAAAAATGCCTTACTTGGCTCTTATAGATCAATTAAGTAGATTTGTAAGAAAAAAATCTTCGTTATTAATTTTGTCGGGGTACTCATTTAATGATGGTCATCTTAACGATACAATTGTTAACGCATTAAAAGCAAACCCTACAGGTATGGTATTGGGGCTATTGCATGACAATTACAACGATGATGAAGGAAAAGAACGATATCCTGAAGCATATCGTTTAGCTAAAAAAAGGCATAATTTAAACATTTGGACTTTTGATAAAGCAATTATAGGAACAAATATTGGTAACTGGAAATGTCATGTTGACAGTACAGATACTGATATAAACTCATTCATCACTAAATGTGGTGATAATAATGTAATTAAACTTGGTGATTTTTCTGTTTTAACTAAGTTCCTTAGAAATATCATAGGTTCTATCGATGAGGAATAATAAATCTAATAAAGAAACTTACCTGGGTGAGGTTCAAGATGTTAATGGAACCAATGTAAGTATTTCTCTATCAAAAGATTCATTAACCGGATTCATCTATATCGATGGACAAGGTTATCGAGTAGGACAAATTGGTAGTTTCGTTAGGATTTCCATTGGGTTTAACGACCTATTTGGCATTGTTAGTCAAGTTGGCGCAAGTGCAGCTCCTTTAACCCGAAATGATTCTGATAGTAATGGAAACCAATGGATGTCGATTCAGCTGATTGGAGAAGGCCCCAAAAATGGTATATTTCAACGGGGACTATCACAATACCCAACAGTCGGCGATGAAGTACATTTAGTTTCTGAGAAAGAGTTAAATAATATATATGGTCAACCTCATAAACCATACTTTGTAAAGCTAGGTCATATATCTAATGCAGAATCAATTCCAGCTCTTGTAGATGTAAATAAATTAGTGACAAGGCATTCTGCTGTAGTCGGAACCACGGGATCTGGAAAATCGACTACCGTAGCGAGTATTATAAACGCATTATCAAACATTGATAGATACCCATCCTCTAGGATCATTATGTTAGATCTTCATGGAGAATATGGTCAAGCGTTACAAGATAGGTCTAATATATATAAAATCACTCCTGACAAAAACTCAAAGTTTATAGAGAAAGATTTTTACATACCATACTGGGCGCTAAGTTTTGATGAGCTTTGCAGTATAAGTTTTGGTGAGTTCAATAACGAAAAAGATAAAAATGTCGTAATGGAGAGGATTCAGAAGTATAAAGTTGAATCCATTAAAAGGAACCCAAGAAGTGGTGCCTCTTTAGATTCACTAAGTGTGGATTCACCCATTCCATTTAGTATCCATGAGTTATGGCATGAATTATTCATAGAGACATTTGGAACATATTATAAAGACAAGGGCGGAAAACCGAAAGACAATTTGGCATATGAGCTAGACAATAATGGTAACGAATTGAAAGGGAATCCAATGAAAGGAATTCCTCCTGTGTTTAAAAATGTGGTAACGACAGCAGGTGAGGACAAAATATTCAATATACCTGGTGGTTTAAATATAGGAAAGCAACTACTACTATTAGGTACTAAGCTAAGAATTCCAAGATATGATTTCATTTTTAAACCCGGTTGTTGGTTTCCTGATTCTCACGGGAATATTAGTGGCGACCTAGATGCTCTATTAAAAGATTGGCTAGGTGGTGATCGTCCAGTATCAATATTAGACTTATCAGGTGTACCTGCTGATATATTACAAACTACTATAGGGGCGTTATTGAGATTATTATATGAAGCATTATTTTGGGCACGAAACTTGTCACAAGGTGGAAGAAATCGACCGCTATTGATAGTAATGGAAGAAGCTCACATATACCTGAATGATACATTGGATGGGGCTGCATCAAAAATAGTGCAAAGAATAGTTAAAGAAGGGAGAAAGTACGGGATTGGTGCAATGATTGTTAGTCAAAGGCCTTCCGAAATAAACCCAACGATATTGTCACAATGTGGAACTTTTTTTGCTCTAAGACTCACAAACTCTTCAGATAGAGCTCATATATCATCAGCTCTATCTGATAGCTTGGACGGTTTAACTAACATGCTCCCTATTCTCAGAACAGGTGAAGCGATAATTCTTGGTGAATCTGTAAAACTGCCAATGCGAACATCTATTACTGCACCCCCAGAAAATAGAAGACCAGATAGTCAAGATCCTGTGATTTATGATGAATTGCCGTCAGAGAATTCATTAAACCCTGGTGGCTGGGGCATTAAACTCGAGTCACAGCCACATTATGACGAACTTGTCGAAACTTGGCGAGCTCAAAACCCAAAAATTGGTAAGATAAAATAGGTATAATTATGGAAATGTTTTCTGTCAGCTCTAGCAACATTGACTCTATTGGTTATGAAGATGAAACACTACAAATACAATTTCTAAACGGGTCTACATATCAGTACTTTGATGTTCCTGAACATATATACACTGGACTTATTGAAGCAGACTCCGCGGGTAAATTCCTTGCTGCAAATGTAAAAGGGACATACCGATACTCAAGAGTTTAGATATATTAAATGAGGCCACTGAGTGGCCTTATTACACTTAAAATTATTACTACTATAGAGCTTTAAAATAATGCCTGATAATGAAGTATCACCACCTAGCTTAACTATTGATGACAAATTAAATCCGTTAATTGATGATTGGAGTGTTAGGTTGAAAAACGCGCAGATTGGGCATTATAAATGTTCTGAAAGGTTATATTTATTAGCCAATGTAACAGGGTTTCTATTAATATTGACAACAACCTTGGTTACCGCGTTATTATTCTTTGACACAAATGGACCAAATGAAGATAAATGGCAGTTATTGCTTTTTATCTTGAGTGTAACATCTGCTGCGTTAGCTAGTATTGTTTCATTTGTTAGATTCGCGGAAAGAGCGGAGCTACACCGTTCTGCTGCAAGCCGTTACGGTAAGCTAAGAAGGCAGCTGGAATTTTTAAATACATATAGAAACACGCAACAAGACTCTCAAGTCAAAGAGAAATTAAAATTACTTCGCATTGAGTGGGAATATGTCTCTTCAGACGCACCACTTACGCCAAAATCGGCTATCCCAACAGAACACCATGATAAAAAATAGGATATATACACGATTCGCAAAGTCAAAAATTAACAAGTAGATAATCTAATAAAAGTAGATGCAGACTTTACTCATACCTAGTTAATCAAATCCATGTTTTCCAATACAATTTGAAGTTATCCCTTTCCAACAAAAAACAAAAAGGCCTCGCAATGCGAGGCCTTTGGTTTTCTATCTATCAGAAGAGATTAGTCGCGAAGTGCTGCGCCGAATTTCTCTGAGATTGAAGCTACGATAGCATCTACTGAACCAGCGATGTCTGCATCTTCAAGTGTGCGCTCTACAGACTGTAGGCTAAGTGCGATTGCTAGGCTCTTCTTACCTTCTTCAACGCCTTGACCAACGTATACGTCGAACAGTTTAGCGCCTGTTAGGAATTCACCACCAGCAGCGATACACGCTTCTACGATGTCGCCAGAAGCAACTGCTTCATCAACAACAACGGCGATATCACGACGGTTTGCAGGGAACTTAGATACTGCTACTGCTTCTGGAAGCACGCGAGTGTTGATAGCTGCCCATTCGATTTCGAATACGATAGTACGGCCGTTAAGACCAAACTTACGCTCTAGTTCTGGGTGAACAGTACCAATGATACCCACTTCTTTGCCGTCTACTACGATAGCCGCAGTTTGACCTGGGTGAAGTGCTGGGTGCTTAGCTGCTTTGAAGCTGTATGCGATTTCGTTTGCAGAAAGCTCAAGAACTGCTTCTAGGTCACCTTTAAGATCGAAGAAATCTACAGTGTTAGTTGCAATGTCCCAGTGCTCTTCGCCACGAGTACCAGAGATAACGCCCGCAAGCATCATTTCTTGGCGCATGCCGTTTTCAGCCGTTGCTTCAGGGATGAAACGTAGGCCTGATTCGAATAGACGAACGCGAGACTGTTGACGCTTCTGGTTGTGAACAACTGTGTTTAGTAGACCTTGGATTAGGCCAAGACGCATTGCTGACATGTCCGCAGAGATTGGGAATGGCAGGATTAGCGGCTCAACACCAGGTACAACAAGTTTTTGCTGTTCTGGTTCTACGAAGCTGTATGTGATTGCTTCGTGGTAGCCACGGTCTACAAGAAGGTCACGAACGCGCTTAAGCGGTTGGTCAGCTTCTTTGTGGTCATTCATTTTAAGTGCCGCTTTAGGCGCTTGGTTTGGAATGTTATCGTAACCGTAGATACGACCTACTTCTTCAATTAGGTCTTGCTCGATTGCGATATCAAAACGCCAAGATGGAGACGTTGCCGTCCAACCAGCATCAGTCGTTTCAACTTCACAACCTAGGCGAGTAAGAATTTCCACTACGTCTGTAGATGGGATTTCGTGACCTAGTAGGCTGTCTAGCTTAGCGCGACGTAGAGCTACTACGTTTGCTTTAGGAAGATCAGATTCAGATTCGCTGCCGTTTACTGGCGCAACTTCACCGCCGCAGATTTCAACTAGAAGCTGTGTAGCACGCTCCATTGCTGCTGCTTGTAGTGTTGAATCAACACCACGTTCGAAACGTAGAGAAGAATCAGTGTGAAGGCCGTAAGCACGCGCGCGACCACGGATGTGATCCGGTGCGAAGAATGCTGCTTCAAGAAGTACGTCTGTTGTTTCAGTAGTAACACCTGAATCTTGACCGCCAAAGATGCCAGCGATTGCTAGTGCTTTGTTGTGGTCAGCGATAACAAGCGTGTTGCTGTTTAGTTCAGCTTCGTTGCCATCTAGAAGTGTTAGCTTTTCGCCCTGCTCTGCTAGACGAACCACGATACCGCCTTCGATCTTAGCTAGATCAAATGCGTGCATTGGTTGGCCTTGCTCTAGCATCACGTAGTTTGTGATGTCTACAACTGGGTCGATTGAACGGATACCACAACGGCGCAGTTTTTCTTGCATCCAGATTGGAGATTCCGCTTTCACGTTTACGTTCTTAACCACACGGCCAAGGTAACGTGGACAAGCATCAGTTGCTTTGATTTCAACAGATACTGTGTCTTCAATGCTTGTTGCAACAGCTTCAACTGTTGGCTCTGTAACGTCTGCGCGGTTTAGTACGCCAACTTCACGAGCAAGGCCACGGATGCTGAAGCAGTCTGCGCGGTTTGCTGTTAAGTCTACATCGATAGTTACGTCGTTAAGCTCAAGAAGCTCACGTACGTCCATACCTAGCGTTGTGCCTTCTGGCAGCTCAAGGATGCCGTCAGACTCTACGTCGATACCTAGCTCAGAGAAAGAACAAAGCATGCCGTGCGATGGAACGCCACGTAGTTTTGCTTTCTTGATTTTGAAGTCACCAGGAAGTACTGCGCCAACTGTTGCTACTGCTACAGTTAGGCCAAGACGACAGTTAGATGCACCACATACGATGTCTAAAAGCTCTTCTTCGCCGATATCAATTTTTGTAACTTGTAGTTTGTCTGCGTCTGGGTGCTGACCGCACTCAACCACTTTACCTACTTTAACGCCGGTGAATTCACCAGCAACAGGTTCTACATCGTCAACTTCCAAACCAGCCATAGTGATTTGGTGAGCTAGCTCTTCGCTGTTAATTGCAGGTTTAACCCACTCGCGTAGCCAAGATTCACTGAATTTCATAGTTTTGACTGCCCCGGATTACTTGAATTGTTTAAGGAAACGAAGGTCGTTCTCGAAGAACGCACGAAGGTCATTTACGCCGTAACGAAGCATCGTTAGACGCTCTACACCCATACCGAATGCAAAACCAGAGTATTTCTCAGGGTCGATGCCAACAGAGCGAAGTACGTTAGGGTGAACCATGCCACAGCCTAGAACTTCTAGCCATTTGCCATCTTTACGTTTCACGTCAACTTCAGCTGAAGGCTCTGTGAACGGGAAGAATGAAGGACGGAAACGCACTTCAACTTCTTCTTCAAAGAAGTTACAAAGGAAATCGTTAAGAATGCCTTTAAGTTGTGCGAAGTTTACGTTCTCATCAACTAACATACCTTCCACTTGGTGGAACATTGGCGTGTGAGTTTGATCGTAGTCGTTACGGTAAACACGACCCGGAGCAATGAAGCGGAATGGCGGTTTGCCGTTTTCCATCGTACGGATTTGAACACCAGAAGTGTGCGTACGTAGCATTAGATCAGGGTTGAAGAAGAAAGTATCGTGATCAGTACGAGCTGGGTGATCGTCTGCGATGTTTAGTGCATCAAAGTTGTGGAATGCATCTTCGATCTCAGGGCCAGACTCAGTGCTAAAGCCAAGCTCACCAAAGAACTGTTCGATACGCTCAACAGTGCGAGTAACTGGGTGAAGACCACCGTTCTCAATGCGACGACCTGGTAGGCTCACATCGATAGTTTCTTCAGCTAGTTTCGCTTCAAGCTCTGCACGTTGTAGTGCGTCTTTGCGAGCTGCGATCGCTTGTTGAACAGCACCTTTCGCTTTGTTGATCTCTTGACCAGCAGTGCGACGCTCTTCAGGTGGAAGTTTACCTAGGCTTTGTAGTTGAAGAGTTAGTTCACCCTTCTTACCTAAATACTGAACTCGCACTTCATCAAGTGCGACTAACGAATCTGCTGTATCAATAGCAGTCGTTGCATTAGCAATGATCTCTTCTAGATGTTGCATCATTTCCTCATCTACCAGTTGGTAGTGTCCGTATCGGATGATTAGTTTTTTTAGATAGCTACACATAGTAATCAAACACGCAACCAATGCCAAATTGAATCGCTAAAAGAACAAGTTATTGCCTAAAAACACGGCAAATTTAACAGGATATTAATGAGGAATAAGAAGAAGTGGAACAATTACTGGTTCCACTTCTTAATTTGGAAATGACCTGAAGGCTAGATCTGAATAGAACAAACGCTGTTCTTCCCTGCGTTTTTTGCTAAATAGACGGACTCATCCGCCGCTTTAATCAATTCGTTCATGGTTTCGAATTCTTGGGTTATTTCAGCGACACCGACACTAATACTGCCAATCCAAACTTGATGACTGGTTTCAACCTCTAATTCAGACACTTTCTGTCGAGCGGTTTCCGCGATGTACATCCCACCTTTAAGGTCGGTGTTTGGGCAAATAACCAAGAACTCATCGCCACCTAACCGGCAAACAATATCATCATTACGGAACGTGTTTTTCAGTTCACGCGAGAGGGTTTGTAGCACCAAGTCGCCTGCATCATGGCCGCTGGTGTCATTAATGCGCTTGAAGTGGTCAGCATCAATCATAATACACACTAAAGGCATGCCCAGTTCTTTGGAGTCTTGCCAATGCAGCGCTAACTGTTTAAAAGCACTACGACGGTTATGCAAATTAGTAAGAGAGTCGGTTAATGACAGTTCTTCAAGTCTCTTATTCGCTCGTTTTAATTCTGCCGTACGTTCCTCAACTTTATCTTCGAGTAACTGGTTGAAGCGTAACAACTGTTTGTTTCGTTCAGAGACTTGTTCAAACAGGCCGTTAAGCGCAGCCAACAGCGGGACAGTCGCAGAATCTTGCTGCTTTTCTTCCGCTTCAAAGGCTTGCAGAGGTGTCGCGCCCTCTTCTATCGCGGTCATTTGTCGCGCCATGTTTTGGTCGATGCCGAGGATGTGGTAAGCAAGCCAGTGGATCAATAAATCAAGTAACTGCCGTGCTGACGACTGATCTTCTTCCATGATGAAAGCTTGCATACTGTAGATATCTTGCATAAATACACGATGCACTTTGATATGCTCTTCAATGTGTCGCTCATACACACCGCAATCTCTCATCACAGATTCTTCTTCTTTAAAGTGAAATTCGGCATAGCATGTGAGATCGAGTAAAGCGACGTTTATGTCGTCGATAGAGATAGTGTTCTCTGACAACAGATTTCCGTAGTGGTTGATAATACCAACAAGATATTGATGCTGTTCATCTACAACACCAATGCCTGTTTCAAAGTTTTTATCCCAATTAAATGAATTCATAAATCCCTTAAGGCCGATACCACCAGCACGATTTACATGCATATTCGGAGGTTATAGATACTGAAAAAATATAACCATTTTACCTGTAGGTTTATTCGATTGTTTGATCCACTTTATAAAAAGACGACTTTGAACATTCTAAATATGGCTCATCTTAAATTTGAGACGTCCCCCCCAACAGGAACGCCCCACGAAGCTAACACTAGAAATAATATTCCAACGCCATCTCAACAAAGTCATCCTTGCGTGCGAAGAACAACAAGTCCTCTGGGGTTTCGTTCTCAAACAACCAAGCATTCAGTCGCCACTTGAGATTGTTGTTAATACGGCTCGATGCCTCTAGCTTGGCACTGTAGACATCACTGTTATCTAAGTCTTGAGTGATACCAGTAAGCACTTCGGTGCCGTCTTCATCGTTCAAAGCGAAACGGGCGCCAAGGAACACATCATTTTGGCCGATGGTTTGGGCATTGTTGCCTCGGCTGTCATACAGGTATTCAGCGATGAAGCCGATGTCCCAGTACGATTCAAGCGCCCCTACCCAAGTGTATTCAAAGCCTGTCGCCACGCCGGTATGGTTGTTGTAGCTGTCGCGATAAATGCTTTCCAGCTTCCATAACCAGTCACCGATAATGCCTTGAACATCCAATCCGAAGTGTTGCATTTGGGCGTAGTATGGCTTGAGTTGATTGCCTTCCACACGGTAATAAGGGTCGCGGTTTGTGCCGCCTAAGTAGCTTAAACCGACATCCCAATCACCGTACATTTGGCTGTAACGCAATGCCACATCAACGTGTTTTTCTTCTCGTGAAGATTCGTAAAGCGCATCGTCCGATACTGGCACGGTTGGCCTTAATCGACCGTCTTCGCCTGCGAAGGTACGCTCACGAAAATACGGCAGTAACATGGCGTCTATGGTGCCCCACTCTTTTATCGAGGTGAAGTGCACCATAGGCTGACCTAACTTGGATTCGCCATCGACCGATTCAATGGCATCGGTCTGGTTTACCACATCCACTAAATGCGCCGATTCGGTTACGCCCCAAAATACCTTTCCAACACCCGCTCGCAGTTCGTAATCATCCCAATAGGTTAAATACAAGGCTTCGCGAATATCACCATGAGTTCGTTCATCGTCTTCACTGTCTAGGCGATAAAACGGGGTGAAGGTAATGCTGCCGTTGCCCTCTTGTTGCTCCCAGTAAAACTCTGGCTGCAACACCAGTGAGCTTTGTCCTTTGTCTTGCCCTTGTAAGCCGTCGCTAAAGAACTGCCTATGTTCAAGGTTAACCTGCCCTGCGATATCAGGACTAAAGCCTGCCGCCACACAAGGCAACGACACCTGCATAAGCCCGACGGTCGCCGCCAAGGTTAAGGATAATTGGGTTCCTGTTGCCACAATCCTTTTCATATTCCTGCCTTATTTCGCACGTTTTAGTGTGTTCTTTTGGAAATCCTTGTCTTTAAGACCGGTCTGGAACACTAAATCTGTCGTGGTTAATACGGTGCTTTTGCCTGTTTGATGGTTTTGCATCGCCATGGTGTGTGCGCGCCAGTATTGGTTTAGGTACTGTTTGTAATCTTGGAACGATAGAGTTTTAAGCAGTGCGCCTTTGCGGTCGTAAAACTCGACTTTCATTGGGCGGTAGTGCTGTTGGTCTAGCCATACCTTTTGCATGGTGTAGCCTGAGTTTTTATCGGTCGGTACTTGCTCTAAAACAAAGGTGTCTACGCCTTCCAGTTTCGCGTCTTCAATGTAGTTGAAGGTGTACTTTTCAAGTTCAAACGAGCTTAAGTCCTCATACGCAAATTCACTGCCCATAAACGGGCCAGATTTGTTGCGTGAAGAGATGCGTTTTACACGCTTGAGTGCAGGAAGATACAACCACTGGTCATCGGATTTGGTGATGTGCGAATGGTTTAGGAAAGCCGTGCCTTTTACGTCGCGTGGTTCATCAAAAATGGTTAAGCCTTTGTCGCCATCGTCATCGACTTCCAAAGATTTCAATCGCATCAGACGTGTACTGCTTTCGCCCTGTTTGTTGCGAAGTAGCATTTCCATGGTTGCGACAGAATCGCCCCACCCGACATCGACCGCTTTACGTTGCTCGGCAATTTCTAAGCCTTTCGCAGGGTCTGCTAACGCTGGGAAAGCGGCGAATGTGCTCAGTGCCAACGAGCTAACAGTAAGTAATGTAGTAGCGAATGTTTGTTTAACGCTTTTCATAAATATCTCCTTGAGTCAGCCCACCGCAGCAGGCCGACGTTTCCTTATTTGGTCGAAGTAGTCAGTTCGGCTGTCGATCTAGGCTGCGACTTGGTATCTGGCTTTGATTCGTGCTGAGTTTTAGCTGAATAGTGGGTCTGTTTGTCGAAGATCATCAGTAAGCTTGGTAGCAAGATGAAATCGACCACCAGCGCAATGAAAATCACAATCGCGCTGAGTAAGCCCATGTCGGAGTTGAGTCTGAAGCTCGACATCGCCAGTACAGAGAAACCGGCCACTAGCACAACAGTGGTGATCCACAAAGCGCGACCTACGGTGTGGAAAGCGTATCGAACCGCTTCTTCTGCTGATTTCCCTTCGATTCTTGCGCGCTGGTATTTACTCAAGAAGTGCACCGCATCATCAACCACGATACCCAACGTGAGCGTGACCACGACTGACAAACCTAGGTTGATTTCACCTGAGATAAGCGCCCATAAACCAAAGCCAATGATCGCAGGCGCAATGTTGGGCACTAGGCTGATCATGCCTAAGCGAACCGAGCGCAATGCAAAGATCATCAAGCCAGAGATAAGCACTAGGGTGATAGGCAAAGTTGATAGCATGCTCGCCATGTTGGTTTCGCCAATATGAGCAAACATCAGTGACGGGCTCGAAGCCACCACTTCATATTGCGGTGCATTGGCTGCAAACCATGAGTAAATGCGCTCTTCGAGTTCGACTAGCTCAACGCTGCCAAGGTTATCGACGGTGAGTACCATTTTGATCGATGATTTATCGACGTTGATCTGGTTGTTCAAGTCCAAGCCGTACGGCAGAGACATTTCGTAAAGCAGCAGATATTGCGCGGCAAGTTCACGGTTCAGCGGTAGCTTGTAGTAGCTGTCGTCGTCGGCATGCATATTCTTGTTCAAACGCATGTAAACATCAGAAAGCGTGGCGACATGGTCGGTTTCTGGTTGAACACGTAGCCACTCAGTAAAGTCACCAATCGCTTGCAAGAACACAGGATCAGCAATCGCTTGAGACTCGTTAGTTTTCACTGCGATACTGAGGGTTGTCATGCCGCTTACGGTCTCTTCCATGAAGTCGGCCGCTTGTCTGAATTCACTTGAGGTATCGAAATACTTCACCGATTCATCGTTGACTTTGTTGAGCGGAATTAACGCGGCAGCGCCAACAATCACTAGCGTAGAAATCGGCAGCAGTGCTTTACGGTTAGTTACGACAAAATCGCCCAGCTTATCCATGAAGGTGACTTTGTCTGCCGCCTTAGGGTTGGCAGGTAGACGTTTGACTGGCAGCAGTTTTAGCAACGCTGGCAACATAGTCACAGACAAGAAGCACGCAATAAGTACACCCAGTGCCGATAAGTTACCGAAATCACGCAGCACTGGTGAGTCCGACATGTTCATCATCAGGAAACCAATCGCAGTGGTCACCGAGGTGATCAGAATCGGCATCGCATTGAGCTTGATGCTGTATTGAATGGCTTGTGCTTTCTCCATACCGCGCTGCATCGCTTGTCTCATGGTCACAATCACGTGAACACAATCAGCCACCGCCAAAGTTAAAACCAAGGTTGGCACATTCACGGTTGCGGTACTCAAGAACATCCCTGCCCAACCAGACAATCCCATGGTGGCAACAATCGAAGAGATGATCACAATGAGCGTCGCCACCACACTAAAGAACGAGCGCAGCATAAAGGTCAGGAACACCAGTACCACCAACAGCATTAAGGGAACGAGCGTTGAGCTGTCTCGTTGAGCCGAAGTCATAAATGCGTTGTTCATGGCTATGATGCCCGCTTTATGGAACTCGACGTTGGGATACTGAGCTTGGTACTTACCGATCATGGCATTGATCGCCGCAATCACCTCTTGCACTTCCGCGGTTTTGTCCACTTCTGGCAGCTGCACGGTTACGTTAACAATCGTCACATCGCCAGAGGCCGACACCAAGGCATTCTTAAGCAACGGTTCGTTAAGGGCGATCTGTTTTACTTTGGCGATGCGCTCTGGTGTGTGCTCGTACTCTTCATACAGCAAGTCTTCTACCAAAAGATCATCTTCAATGGCTTCGGTGTGCTGATAATTAGCTAGGGAATCGACACGGCTTGAATACGGGATCTGCCACGTATCGACCGTGAGGTTTTGAATCAGGGTGAGAGTTTCAGGGGTGAAGACATTGCCATCTTCAGGTGCGACAACAATCGCAAGGTTGTCGGTTTTTGCAAAGGTGGTTTGGATTTCATCGAACGCCATCAACTGCTTGTTGGTGCCTTCGAAGAAGATGTTGTAGTCCCCTCTAAAATAGAGGTTCTTAGCCCCTAATGCAGAGAGAATGATGATTGAAAACACCACCAGCAGAACGATAAACGAACGCTTGGTCGGTATTGAGTGCCAACTGTTATTTAGATCGGCGTTTGCGCTATCGGCATTAGGGTTATTTCGGTTTTGCTGATCGAACGTGGGCTTCTGGCTGTCATGTTTCATCACAGTCTCCATTTGTGACGATTCGTCATATATGTGTCATAAAAAGCCAGCCGAAGCTGACAAAAGACACAATGCTTAGTCAAATACTCAAGAAAACAGCAACCACAGTCGGTTAATCTCAAGTTTATGACGAATCGTCAAAAATGGTTATTAATAAACCCACATGTGTGGGCTTAATGGAAGCTATCGACCTACAGACTCTAAGTAAGCGATCTCTTCACTGAACAGCTCTTGTTCTACACGACGCCAAGTTTTGCGGTAATCCCAATCGCTAGAAAGGGGCTGCCAATTGAGGCCGTCTAAAATCATGTTCGCGTTGTGTAATACTGAATACGGGTCTTGTAACCGCTTAATACAATGACTGTTTGATGCATTCTGTGACAAGGCATTTGAACCAAATGCGATTGACCAGTTAGCAAAAACGATGGCATCTGAGCCAACGCCAGAAGAGAACTTTAGGTCACCCGCTTCTACCGCTTGGTTAACCATAGAGTCGCATTGTTCAATCACCAACTCTTCCAGTTCATTCATCTCGGCGACGCGTGCACTAGACGCTTTCTCTAGTACCCACGGGCTTTTAGCCATGATCGCACAGGTTGATAGTACCGGTTCCATGCGAGCATAGATTCGGTAAGCAACGTGCAATGCGACGATCTTTTCACGTGTGTTGCCTTCAAACTCTCCAGAGCGAGCAAACATCATTGCTTCTGTCTTGAGAGAGTGAATACATAACGCTAAAACGACGTCTTCTTTGCTGCAAAAGTGATTGTATATCGTACCTTTAGAATAAGAGCTCGCTGCCGTTAGCTTGTCCATCGTGAGGTTTCCGAACCCTTGTTCTCGAACCAGATCTTTTGCTAACAACATCAACTCTACTTCTCGGTCTGCAATAGACTGCTGCTTTTTAGACAACACGCCTTTGCAACCAAAGATACCTTGTTTATCGCCTTTACAACCAAAGCCAAACATAATTTTTTAGTCCGTATATGAGCTTAGCCGTTATCTAAGCTTCGCCAGTATTTAAAACACTCCTATCCAATATATTAACACGAATAGTAAATTCATGTAGTTAACCATTTTGTGACGCTTCGTCATTTCTGACTTATCGTCATAATAGCGCAAGTATTGATCATATCAAGGGGTTTTATAAATTAAATACATTTTGTGAATGGAAAGAGAATAAATGGGATATAGCTAAGAAAATCATCAATAGTTGACCTAAAGAGAAGACTTTAAAAGAAGACCTGTATTGTGACCAACAGAATGTGGACGCGAATTGGGCATTCTTAACCTAACAAAGAATGTCGGCACTTTAAGCTGCTATGCGTATTCATGCCCAATGATTCCTAGCTTAAACCACAAGAATGAATGACTGTAGGCTTACTTTATGGGGCAGACGTCTCCTTATGGTCAATATTTGGCTTACTAATGCCGTTTTCTGTTAAGTTGC
The DNA here is from genome assembly GCF_041474215.1 of Vibrio sp. 10N.222.52.C12. Classification (NCBI taxonomy): domain Bacteria; kingdom Pseudomonadati; phylum Pseudomonadota; class Gammaproteobacteria; order Vibrionales; family Vibrionaceae; genus Vibrio; species Vibrio sp. 10N.222.52.C12. The sequence continues at coordinate 410 of NZ_JBFRTR010000008.1, read as the reverse complement.
TATAAATTCGGTAAGGGGTGACTTACAATAGTGACAACGACTTACCTTTTTTGAGAACACGATATTGAGCGCCAAATATTCTTATTTAGCTTGGCAAGTGAATACTTCTAGCCCTGCAGAAAAGCTGGTTTTATTGATGCTTGCAGACGGTGCTGACGAATTCGGCTACACCAATGTGTGCCTACAAACAGCAGGTCAACTTTGTGCTCTCTCTACGTTTGGTTTAGCCGACTGTCTTAAGTGTTTAGTCGACCAAGGTTTTCTCGATAAGGTAAAAGTAGATTATCGGGATAAAAAAGAGATTCACGTTTTCAAAATGCTCATTGAGCAAGAGCAAACTGCGGCGCACGTTGAGGTTCAACCGACCAATAGTATTCCGGTCTACTCTACGGCACCTGCACCTGCACCTG
>NZ_JBFRTR010000007.1:0-67568 GCF_041474215.1 Vibrio sp. 10N.222.52.C12 | reverse complement strand
AGATTATTTTATTAGCTTTCAAGCTGAATTCAAAAGCCCTGCCGATTCGGCAGGGTTTTTTATTTATAGCAAGAATAAAAAAGCAGACGCTCTTGTTTTGGTTTTGAGAAGCCGTTTTATTTTTTGATAAACAGATTAGTTTTTAAGAAGCCGTTTGTTTTTAAGAAATAAGAAGCAAAGAACCTCTCCTTATTTGTTCCTTGGTTGCAGGTCGGCCTAGATCTTAGGTGATCGATCTAAACACGGATCTGCTAGAATTTATATCACTCCTTGATGAGTGGTAACGCAACGTAAGTGCGGAGTTAAAAAATGAAATTCGTTGATGAAGCGGTAGTAAAAATAGAAGCCGGTGATGGCGGTAATGGTACAGTTAGCTTTTGGCGCGAAAAATTCGTCGCTAAAGGTGGTCCTGATGGCGGCGACGGTGGTGACGGCGGTGATGTTTACATCCAAGCGGATGAGAACTTAAACACACTGATCGATTACCGTTTCCAACGTTTTTACAATGCAGAGCGTGGCGAGAATGGTCGCGGCGGTAACTGTACTGGTAAACGTGGTAAAGACATTACGCTGAAAGTACCAGTTGGTACGCGTGCAGTTGATATCCACACCAACGAAATCGTTGCTGAAGTTGCTGAACACGGCAAGAAAGTAATGGTTGGTAAAGGTGGTTGGCACGGTCTTGGTAACACGCGTTTTAAATCGTCTGTTAACCGCGCTCCTCGTCAAAAGACAATGGGTACTAAAGGCGAAGTTCGTGAACTGCGTTTAGAGCTTCTTCTATTAGCTGACGTTGGTATGCTTGGCCTACCAAACGCAGGTAAATCTACTTTTATTCGTTCAGTATCTGCTGCGAAACCAAAAGTGGCTGATTACCCGTTCACTACTTTGATCCCAAGCTTGGGTGTGGTAAGTGTTGTCCCTGAAAAGAGCTTCGTTGTTGCCGATATCCCAGGACTAATCGAAGGCGCAGCTGATGGCGCTGGCCTTGGTATCCGATTCCTTAAGCACCTTGAGCGTTGTCGTGTTCTTCTGCATATGATCGACATTATGCCGATCGATCAATCTGATCCTATTCAGAATGCACTAACGATCATCGATGAGCTTGAGCAATACAGTGAAAAAGTTTCACAAAAACCTCGCTGGTTAGTGTTCAATAAAGTTGACCTAATGCCAGAAGACGAAGCAGACGAAAAGATTCAAGAAATCATCGATGCTTTGGGCTGGGAAGGCGAGTACTTCAAGATCTCTGCTGTGAATAAAATCGGCACCAAAGATCTTTGCTTCAAACTAGGTGAGTTTATGGAAAACCTACCTCGTGAAGTTGTAGAAGTTGAAGAAGAAGAAAAAGTAGACTTTATGTGGGATGACTACCATAAAGATGCGATGAGCGGTAAGAATGTCGTTACTGAAGATGACGACGATTGGGACGATTGGGATGACGAAGAGGATGACGGCCATGTTATCTATGTTCGTGACTAATCCTCTTAGTTTCTCATAACGCATCGGTCGCTTCTTACAAGTACACTGATAGTTTTATTAAACCGCAATGAAAATTGCGGTTTTTTTGTATCTAAATCATGACGTCTTACTGTTTTTTATGCAAAATTTATCTTTAGATAATTAACGCCTATGGGAAGGAAATCATGGCATCAAAGCAAAGAGCGATCTCAAGACTCGTCGCTCAATCAGGACAAATGTTATTGGCGCACGGGGCAGAGAGCACACTGGTCGGCGATATCATGCGTCGCATCGGTATTGCTTGTGGGGTGAATGAGGTTGAAGTCGCACTGTCAGCCAATGCGCTTGTTGTAACTACCGTAATGGATGATCACTGTATTACCACTACTCGAAGTTGTGCTGATCGTGGCATTAACATGCAGGTTATCACCGACATTCAACGCATTTGCATCATGATGGAGAAGGGAATTCTCGATTATGATTTGGCGTATAAAAAGATTCAAAACATCAGCCCCGAGCGCTACAACCGTTGGTTAGTGGTTGTGATGATAGGGTTGTCGTGCGCCTCTTTTAGCCACCTTGCGGGCGGAGACTGGCAAGTCTTCATGATGACTTTTATTGCTTCAGCTTGCGGTATGATCGTCAGGCAAGAGATTGGGCACCGCCATTTCAATCCGCTATTAAACTTTGCTATCACAGCATTCGTTACCACGACCATTTCAGCTCAAGCCGTACTTTACAATATTGGCGGCCAACCCACGATCGTGATGGCTTCATCTGTATTAATGTTAGTACCTGGTTTTCCTCTGATTAACTCCGTCGCTGATATGCTTAAAGGCCATATTAATATGGGGTTAGCGCGCTTTACCATGGCCAGCTTATTAACTCTGGCGACGAGCTTGGGCATTGTCGCGGCGATGAGTCTATCAGATGTTTGGGGGTGGGCAAGCTAATGAGTATTTTCGAACTGTTTTTAGGTCTGCTCAACGATATGTTTTTCGCCGCTATTCCTGCGGTTGGGTTTGCATTGGTGTTTAACGTTCCGCAACGTGCTTTAATTTATTGTGCACTCGGTGGTTCTATCGGTCATGGTAGCCGGTATCTGATGATGCACTTTGGTATTCCAATCGAATGGGCGACGTTCTTCGCCGCAACCGTGGTTGGTATGATAGGGGTTCATTGGTCACATAAACTGTTAGCACATCCGAAGGTGTTTACGGTTGCAGCTCTAATTCCTATGGTGCCAGGTGTGTTCGCCTTCAAGGCGATGATTGCGATGGTGGAGATTAACAGGGCAGGCTACACGCCTGAGTTGTTGGCAATGTTGATGGAGAACTTTTTAAAATCGATGTTCATTATCGCAGGGTTGGCGGTTGGCTTAGCTGTGCCAGGGCTGTTATTCTATCGCCGTAGACCTATCGTTTAGCGTTAATTTTCTTTTTAGGGACAGGACTTTCGATTTATGATCATCAGCATGATAGCGGCAATGGCAAACAACCGTATAATTGGTAAAGACAATCAGATGCCTTGGCATTTACCTGCGGATTTTGCATGGTTTAAACGCTCGACTATGGGTAAACCAGTCGTGATGGGACGTAAGACCTACGATTCTATTGGACGCCCTTTGCCGGGTCGGTTGAATGTCGTAATCAGCCGTGATGAGAGTTTAAAGATTGAAGGTGTAACGACGGTAACTTCTATTGAACAGGCTCTAGAGCTACTCAGTGATGTTGAAGAGGTGATGATCATTGGTGGCGGCTCTATTTATGAGAGCTGCTTACCTAAAGCGGACAAGTTGTATCTGACTTACATCGATTTCGCCGTCGATGGAGATACACAATTTCCTGACTGGGGTGAAGGTTGGAAGCAGAGCTTTAACGAGAGCTATCAAGCTGACGAGAAAAACAAACACAACATGGAGTTTGTGATTCTCGAGCGTTAACTGTGGTTATCAATAGCTAGTCTCTGAAAAATGCTTGCGTTACCCTACCAAGGTAGCGCAAGTTTCTCGTATCTTTATAGCGCTTTCTGAGTGAAAAACTGTTTATCTTCCCAGCGAAGAATTGTCAATTCACCTCCCCAGACGCATCCAGTATCAAGTCCAATTACGTCTTTTCCGTTATAGCCTTCAAGCGCAGCCCAGTGTCCAAAAACAACGGTTTTATCGAGCTTTATGCGTTGCGGAAGGTCAAACCATGGCACTAATGGTTCATCGGTAATCTCATTCGGTGGTAGCTTACATGCCATGTCGAGACGGCCATCTTCAAAACAGAAACGCATTCTTGTCAGGCTATTGATCGCATAGCGATAGCGCTCAATATCATGTAAATCCTGATGCCATAAATCAGGCGCGTTGCTGTACATGTTTTCGATTAGCCATTGCCATTTATCGGACTTTAACAAGGATACGATCTCTCGATTTTCAACACGTGCTCTTTCTAGATTCCACTGCGGTGAGATACCCGCATGGCACATCACGAACTCTGGGTGTTCTTGAAGCAAAGGCTGTTGTCTTAACCATTCGATTAGCAGTTCACGATCTTCAGCATCAAGAATCGCTTGAGTCTTATCTTTTGGTTTCGCTGGAAATAGTCCTAAGGACACCGCCAGAAGATGTAAGTCGTGGTTGCCTAATACAACCTTAGCTGCGTCACCAAGGTTACGAATAAAGCGTAACGTCTCCAATGATTTAGGGCCTCGAGCAACTAAGTCTCCGGCGACCCATAAAGTATCTTGGTGTTTATCAAAGTTAATTTTTTCAAGTAGTCCTTGAAGTTCGTCGAAGCACCCTTGGATGTCTCCGACAATGTAATTCGACACAATAATTTCCTGTAGATACGGATGTACGGCTAATTAAGAATATTAGGGATTGCGAGTCTGAATGGGTCAACTTCGGTAATAAAATCAATGCCCTTGTTATCGGTCATCACATAGTGACCTTGCATAACGCCAACAGGGGTTTCGATGACCGTACCACTTGTGTAGGTGTACTCGTCGTTGGCTTCAATCACGGGTTGTTGGCCAACTACACCATCACCCTCAATGGTGAGCTGCTTGCCGTTAGAGTCGGTAATTAACCAGCGGCGAGACATAAGTTGCACCGTTGTTTTACTTAGATTTTTGATGGTAATAATGTAGGCGAAGACATAACGATTCTTCGTTGGCTCAGATTGTTCTTCTATGTACTTAGAGTGAACCTGGCATTTGATACAAGGCGTAGATATATCCATATTCGCACCTTTTGTTGTTGATATACTTAATGTAATTAAAGTATTACATAAAAAAGGCTCCTAACCGAAGTGTAGGAGCCTTTTTTATTTATTTGTCAGCGTTATGACTGTCGTACAACCAGTTTGCCATGTCGACAAACTGCTCGAGCGTTAAGTTCTCAGGACGCATGCTTGGGTTGATACCTAGCTCTTCAAGCACTTCCTTATCGATTAAGCTCTTGTAGCAGTTACGAACTGTTTTACGACGTTGGTTAAAGCCTTCACGACAGACGCGATCTAGCCATTTCAGATCTTTTGCCGGATAAGGCAGCACTTCGTATGGCTGTAGGCGCACGACTGCTGAGTCTACTTTCGGTGGCGGAACGAAGGCCGTTGGTGGAACTTCTAACACAGGCGTTACTTTACAGTAGTATTGAGCCATTACAGTAAGACGACCATAAGCTTTACTGCCAGGGCCAGCAGCTAGACGGTTAACCACTTCTTTTTGAAGCATAAAGTGCATGTCTTGCACGTCTTTATGGAATTCAAAAAGGTGGAACATCAATGGTGTAGAGATGTTATATGGCAAGTTACCAAAGATGCGTAGCTTATTGTTTGGCTTAACCAGTTCTTGGAAATCGAACTTCATCGCATCGCCTTCACGGATCGTTAGCTTGTCCGCAAGATCTGGATGGTTACGAAGACGTTCTGCAAGGTCTCTATCCAATTCGATAACAGTAAATTTATCGACAAGCTTACCCACAGGCTCAGTAATTGCGCCTAGACCAGGACCGATCTCTACCAAGTTTTGACCTGGTAGTGGGTTAATACTCGATACGATGCCATCAATAATGTATGGATCGTTAAGGAAGTTTTGACCAAAACGTTTACGCGCTTTGTGCCCTAAGTGGACATCATTTCTCATTGCTTTTTCTCTACTAATTCAATGGCGTGCGTGAGCGCTGTTCTAAAGCTCCCTGTATCGGCTTGGCCTTTCCCTGCCAAGTCTAAGGCGGTACCGTGGTCGACTGATGTGCGAATAAACGGTAAGCCAAGCGTGATGTTCACTGAGCGACCAAACCCTTTGTATTTCAATACCGGGAGTACTTGGTCGTGATACATACCTAAAACAGCATCTGCATCTTGCAAATATTTTTCATTAAAGATGGTGTCTGCTGGCAATGGGCCAACTAAATTGATGCCATCTTCTTGGCGAATTTTTTCTAGCGTCGGGGTGATGGTTTCAATCTCTTCACGCCCTAAACAACCATCTTCACCAGCATGTGGATTCAAGCCACACACATAGATAGTTGGTTTCTCAATAGCAAATTTTTCAACCAAGTCTTTATTTAGAATAGCAATAATTTGCTCTAATCTGTCTTCGGTCACAGCTTGAGATACATAAGCTAGTGGGATGTGCGTTGTTACTAGCGCAACACGCAGCCCTTCAGTTGCCAACATCATCACCACCAGTGGTGTATTGGACTTCTCTGCAAAGAACTCGGTATGGCCGCTAAAAGCAACGCCAGCTCGGTTAATTACACCCTTGTGAACGGGGCCGGTGACAATAGCATCAAATTCATCATTCATACAGCCAATTGCTGCGGTTTCTAAAGTATTTAATACGTAATGACCATTAGCCTCATTGAGTTTACCTGCAACTGCCGTTTCAGCAAGTGGAACGTGTTTCACTACCAGTGTGCCAGCGCGTTGCGGTTGCTTAGCTGCATTTGCATCGTAGTCCAGAAGATCGACTTCGATACCAAGAATTTTAGCTCGCTCGGATAGCAGTGTTTTATCAGCACAAACCACGAGTTGATGAGGCCAACTTTCTTGAGATAGAGCCAAAGTTAAATCTGGGCCTATCCCTGCTGGTTCACCTGCGGTTATGACAATACGTTTAGTTGTTGTCATCTTGGTCGTCCTCAACCATCTCAACAAAGGCACTTGCTCTTACTTCTTGTAGCCAAGCACCAGCTTCTTCGTTGAATTTACGGTTAAATAGAATTTGGTAAGCTTTGTTTTTCAAAGCTGAATCGGTACGGTCGACTTCGCGACGGTCTAGTACTTCAACAATGTGCCAACCGTGTACGGTTTTGAATGGCGCACTGATTTTGCCTTCTGGTAGCGTTTCTACTTGGTGTTTGAATTCTGGTACATACAAATCTGGTGTTTGGTAGCCTAGCTCACCATCTTGTACTGCAGAACCTGGATCTTGGCTGTATTGCTGTGCAAGGTCGCCAAAGCTCGCTTCACCTGTGTTTACGCGGCGCGTGATCTCTTCAAGTTGTTCTTTCGCACCATCGTCACTCAAGATTACGGTTGGCTTAATCAAGATATGACGAGCATTCACTTCCGTTACTGCTACGGTTTCTAAGCCTTTCACATCTTCAATTTTTAGAATGTGGAAACCTACACCGCTACGGAAAGGACCGATGATGCTACCTTTATTTTGCATTTTGATCTGGTCAGCAAAAATGGTTGGCATCTCTTCTTTACGCATCCAACCCCAATCACCACCTTGCAGCGCTTTAGGACCCTTAGAGTAAGTATATGCCATGGTGCTGAAATCTTTGCCTGAGTTCAGTTCTTCAACCAGTTCAGTAGCTTGAGCTTCTAACTCTTCTTTGGTTTGGTCATCATTAAAGCGCAGTTGAATGTGGCCAATTTTATATTGAACGGTCGCGTTAGTCTCTTGCGCTAAGATATCTGCTAGGTTATCAACTTCCGCAGGAAGAATATTGATACGGCGACGAACTAAGGCGTTACGAGCTTCACTTGCTGCAATCTCTTTTCTTACTTGCTCTCGAAATGCATTGTAGCTAAGGCCTTCTTCAGCAACCGATGCGGTAAGTTGTTCTACCGTTTGGTTGTTGTCTTTAGCGATACCTTCAATTGCTTGATCAAGTCGAGCATCATCAATACGAACACCGATACGTTCTGCTTCTTGAGTTTGAATAGTATCGATGATCAGTTTTTCTAGTACTTGCTCATTGAGCACATCTTGCGATGGCAGTGTTTGACCGCTTTTTTTTGCGTTGGCACGCAGTGTCTTCATCGAAGCATCGATGTCGCTTTGTAAGATAACGCCTTCGTTAACGATAACTTTTACGCTGTCTAGCTCAACCGGAGCTGCAAAGCTTGTTGATAAAGTACAAGTCGCTGCAATAGCAATTAATGTGCGTTTCCACAATGTCATGTGTAATCCTTTAAATTTACTGATTTCTTATCAGTAAAGAAAATTAGTTGTTTAAGAAGAATGGGCGACCGTAGCTCAATGAGTTATCAGAACTGCTATCCCCAACAGCGCCTGAATCAGAGCCTAAGTTAGTACCAAAGCCGATAATACCGAAATTCACACCAAAGTTATTTTCATATTCAGGCGTGACATTTGGATCACTAATGTTATTTGTCAGCTGGTTACTATACGTAAATCCGATATACCAACAATCCGATTTATAGTTCAAGCGAGCCAACCATTCTAGATTTTCTTGTGTGGTTAAATCATAGAAATATTGAGCACTGGCATTCCACTTCCGCGAAATCTGGTAAGCACCAAGTAAGCCTGCTTGTGAGATACCATCTCTAGTTATTCCTGATACGTCAAAATCAACAGTTTCATTTATGTACTCTTCTGTTACATAGCGATAGTTGGTCTGTATGTAACCGCCTGCGAAGCGATATTCTAATGTGCTGTTGGCAAGTTGCATCGCAGTGGTATCGATGTCGTATTGCACACCACCATGGTAGAACAGGTAGTCATCATAGTTGAAGTCCATTTCGATAGCCCAAGACGAATAATTAGTTTTCTTATCAGAGTCGTCGTTGTCTAAAGTCTGTTTTGTATCTTTGTCGATATAAAAAATTTGGCCAAAAGAAATATTGAGACGTTCTTTATATTCATCATCAAAGAAACGAGACGAGGCGCCATAGCTGATTTGATTTGCCGCAGCAACGCGGTCTACGCCACTGTATTTACGACTTCTAAATAAGCCATAATAGTCGGTTTGTAACAGCGTAGTATCATAAAGACCAATATCGCTTTGATCTTCTTCTGGTACGTAAAGGTACTGAACTTGAGGTTCGAGTGTTTGAGTGTAATTACCTACAATTTTTGTATCACGTTCAAGAACGATACCTGCGTGGCTTCTAAACTCAGGTATTACACGTGTTACTGATTCCTCTAAATCTTCATACTCACTATCAATGTCATTCAGATCCTGTTGGTAGTATGTACCAAGTAGTCGAGCTTCTGTTGTCCAAGTGCCCCAAGTGTTACCTACTGGGATTGTAATACCAGGTTCAACGTGAACACGAGTGGCTGATGGTTTGCCTGATGCGTCGGTATCGAACATTGATATATGACTGATTAAGTCAAAATCTAGGTAATCCATTACCTCTGGAGCATAGTAGTTATACTCGAGTTGTGGCATTAGACGATAAGGCAAGTTATTGCTGGTGGTAAGAACTTGGAAGTCTCGAACAAGTACAGACGCATCCCAATGTTGAGAACGGTATGTTGCTTGCCCTTCTTGAAGCAGTTGTCCATCTTCACGGTTACCGATATTTGAGCTCATGTCCGAAAAGTAGTCAATATCACTGACTTTAGAGTAATCAATTTCGAATAACCAAGATTGTTGGAATATTCCTGAATGTTCTAGTTGGAAACCCCAACGATCGCCTAGATCAGTGTACTTTTGATCGTCTGGTAAATATTCAGACTCGATACTACCGGAACCAAAATCGCTTAAATATCTGAATTTACTGTTGAGTTGAGTGCCACGCTCTTGCATGTACTTGAAGGTAGTTTCCAAATCGTAGTCTGGTGCTAAGTTCCAATAAACAGGAATTTCAGCTTCAAAACCATCGCTTGAACCATACGAAACTGTTGGGTACAAGAAACCGGTTTTACGTGTATCACCCACCGGTACTGTTAAGTAAGGTAAGTAAAAGACGGGAACACTTTGGATTTCAAAACGTGGATTATAAAAAGTGGCTTGTTCTTCGTCTTGGTCGACACTGATGCTCGATGCTCTTAGACGCCAAGCATTATCGCCGATAGGGCAAGAGGTAATGGAGCCATCTTCAATCTCATAAACCGCTTTACCTGTTTTTGCTATATAAACAGCATCTCCGCGACCGGGCTCGCAAAGGAATTCGTAATCGGTGTTCTCAAGTGTCATTTCATCTGTAGTCAGATTATTGGTCGCTCTGTCTGAGATAGATTTGATTTGACCATCACTAAAGTTTACGTTGCCTTCAGCTACAACGATATTTTCTTGTTGGTGCAGGGTTACGTTATCGGCAAGGATGGTCTTGTTCCCTTGCGTAACGACTACGTCACCTGAATATATTGCTTTGTCACCATTGATAGCTTCTAGGCGATCTGACTCAACGTGAGCGGGTAGCTGTGTCTCGTTTTCTGCAGCGGGCTCGATCAAGCATTGATCTATAGAGGGCATTTCCTGCACACTACTATCGGTGATTGTTTCAGCTTGAGTTGTCGACACGTATAACGCCGTACTTATAGACGCGGCTAACAAGGAGCGGGAAAAAGATTGCATGAAGTTGAACTATCCTGTGTCACTAGATGAAGGGTTGATCTAGTATCAATCCAATTAATAAAGCATTTTCCTTATGATAAAGGAAATAATAGCATTCAGCATCATCAGACAGCATTACTCAGATAAAATTCATAGATAGAGAACACATAATGCAAATATTTGGCAAAATTTTGGGCGCGTTTTTTGGCTTTTTATTTGGAGGGCCACTCGGTTTAGTTTTTGGTCTGTTTTTAGGACACCAATTCGATAAAGCTCGCGGATTGAACCAATCAGGCTTCAATAGCTCTGGTTTTGGTCGAGGTCCAAGCCAAGCAGAAAGACAGAACGAGTTTTTTAAATCCGCTTTTGCGGTTATGGGGCACGTTGCTAAAGCGAAAGGGCAGGTAACGCCAGAAGAGATTCAACTCGCTTCTACCATGATGGAGCGTATGAACCTGCATGGCGAACAGCGTAAAGCAGCGCAAGATGCATTCCGTGACGGCAAAGAGAGCGACTTCCCTCTGAACGACGTACTTGAGCGAGTTAAAATCTCATCGGGTGGTCGTTTTGATCTTCTGCAGTTCTTTCTAGAGCTTCAGGTATCTGCCGCATTTGCGGATGGAAGTTTGCACCCGAGTGAACGTCAAGTTCTGCATAAAATAGCGCAAGGGCTTGGGTTTTCGGCAGCACAACTAGAACGCCGTTTGCAGATGCAAGAAGCTGCGTTCCGTTTCCAACAGCAAGGTGGAAGCTTTGGTGGCCATCAGGGGCATGGGCAATCATCAGGTTGGCAACAGGCTTCGCAACAGAACCAACTTGGCGACGCATATAAGGTTCTTGGTGTGAGTGAAAGTGCTGACGGTAAAGAGGTGAAGAAAGCCTACCGCAAGCTGATGAATGAACATCACCCAGATAAACTGATGGCGAAGGGCTTACCGCCTGAGATGATGAATGTTGCGAAAGAGAAATCGCAAGAAATTCAGAATGCTTATGACCTGATAAAGAAAGTAAAAGGTTTTAAGTAATTGAACACTAAACTGAGTAATAACAAAGTTACTCGGTTTTTTATTAAAGGTAATTATATGACGGTAACGTATCAGGATGTTCTAGAGTTTTGGTTCGATGAGTTGACGCCTAAAGATTGGTTTACTGGCGGCGCCGAGATTGACACTTTGATAGAGTCTCGATTTTCTGAATTGCATAAAGCAGCCATTCAAGGCGAGCTATTTGAGTGGCGCCAAACTGCGCAAGGACGATTGGCTGAGATTATCGTACTTGATCAGTTTTCTCGAAATATTGGTAGAAAAAGTCCGACAGCATTTTCTGCTGATCCGATGGCGTTGGCTCTAGCCCAAGAGGCGGTAGCGGGTGGTTTTGATCACCAGCTTAACGAGCAACAGAAAAGCTTCCTGTATATGCCTTATATGCACAGTGAATCTTTGTTAGTCCATGAACAAGCCGTGGAACTCTTTTCTCAAACGGGATTAGAGCATAATCTGGACTTTGAGTTTAAGCACAAGGTTATCATTGAGCGATTTGGTCGCTATCCGCACCGTAATGAGGTGTTAGGGCGAGCTTCGACTCCCGAAGAGATTGAGTTCTTGCAGCAACCGAGCTCAAGCTTTTAATTGTAGAAATACGGTCAAAGAATTGAGAAGAGGCTAGAGGTTAATAAAAACCTCTCGCCTCTTTTTTACTTTAGTGATCAACTTTAGCCTTAGAGCTAGTTTGCTTGGTTGAGCGACCAATCGTATTCATAACTGATGTTTTGAGTATTGGTTACTGCTTCAATTCGATATTGTTCTAAGTGCTGAATAAGCTGTTTCTTCGTACCAAAATCCACAGCAAACCATTCGTAAATCGATGATAGTTGAAGCTTATTGTTTGTAACCATCACGCCTTTGTCACTGCTTACAAACTCAGTTGCAGCTTGCTCTAGCAAGGCTTCAGTATTTTTAGAGGTAAAAGCGTCAGGTTGTAAGTTAGGGCAACCTAGGCTGGCACAGTTCACTGCATAATGCGTGCGAGGATCTTGCCAAATTGGTCTTAGGATTCGGTGTTCAATGTCATTGAGTGTCAGTGATTTCCCATTAACGACTACCACATCATCTCCCCACGGACCGAAACTAAATAGTCCGCCAAGTTTAGTTATGGATTTGATCGGGTAGGCATCAAGAATCAAATCGACAGTCACGGCGTTATATAGATTAACCCAGTAGGCATATTGTTCCGCTTTTGAGTAGTCGAGTGGATTCAACTGCTCTAGCCTCTTGATGTATTGCTTGAGCTTTGTCTTATCTGCAGTGCTCACAGCTTGATAGCGAACTAGGGTGTTTTGCCCTTGTTTAACTAAGTAGTTATCGATAAATTGCTGCCAGTCTTGATGAGATACCTGTTCTTGGTTGGTTTCATTGCTTTGGTTCCAGTATGGCCAAAGATCAGATTTAGGCGCAGACCAAGCTAAGGTTGAGAAAAGTAGGCTGACAATAAAAAGTAGTTGTTTCATGGCATTCTCCTGATGACTGACTATTAAGACCTTATGCTTTACGATTTTCTTTCATAGCTCTTCAGTTAAATAGCGGAACTGATCAAAATAAAGGGATGAGCCTAATAAGCACATTAAGTTAAGCTAAAAGCTCAGCCAAATAAAAAAGGTTGGCACTAGGCCAACCTTTTATATGTACACAAAACTGTGTGATGCTATTTCAGAAAGCTAGGAATCTTAGCTTCAAACTCTGAAATCTTATCTGCGTGTTGAAGCGTTAGGCCGATGTTATCTAGACCATTCAGCAAACAGTGACGACGGAACTCATCAATTTCAAACGAGTACTCTTTGCCGTTCGCGCTGACTTTCATTGCTTCTAGATCAACCGTAATTTCTGCACCTTCATTCGCTTCAACGAATTGGAATAGCTCATCCACTTCTTGCTCAGTCAATCGAACTGGCACCATTTGGTTGTTGATCGAGTTACCGTAGAAAATGTCGGCAAAGCTTGGTGCGATCATTACTTGGATACCGTAATCGGCAAGCGCCCACGGTGCGTGTTCACGAGATGAACCACAACCGAAGTTTTCACGAGCTAAAAGAATTGAAGCGCCTTGGTAGCGAGCTTCGTTCATTACAAAATCAGGGTTTGGCTGTTGGCCTGCATCGTCTAGGAAGCGCCAATCGTGGAACAAGTGCTTACCAAAACCGATGCGGTTTACTTTCTGTAGAAACTGCTTTGGAATAATCGCATCAGTATCGATGTTGGCCGTATCTAGAGGAACGACTAATCCGGTGTGTTGTTGAAAACCTGACATGTTAAATCCTCTAATTAAAGTTCACGAATATCGACAAAGTGACCAGCGATAGCCGCTGCGGCTGCCATTGCTGGGCTAACTAGGTGCGTACGACCATCACGGCCTTGGCGACCTTCAAAGTTACGGTTTGATGTAGAAGCACAGCGCTCTTGTGGACCTAGACGGTCGTTGTTCATCGCAAGACACATAGAGCAACCCGGTAAACGCCATTCAAAGCCTGCTTCGATGAAGATCTTATCTAGGCCTTCAGCCTCAGCTTGTGCTTTAACTTGCTCTGAACCCGGAACGATAAGCGCTTGAACATGTTTCGCTACTTGACGGCCTTTCGCTACCGCTGCTGCTGCACGCATGTCTTCGATACGAGAGTTAGTACAAGAACCCACGAACACTTTATCTACGTTGTAATCAGATAGAGATTTACCGGCTTCAAGACCCATGTAAGCCAGCGCTTTTTCAGCTGATGCTTTTTCTACAGGGTCTGCGAAGCTTTCTGGTGCAGGGATTGGTGTGTCTACTGAGATAACCTGACCTGGGTTGGTACCCCAAGTGACTTGTGGTTTGATGTCTGCCGCTTCTAATGTAACAACTGCATCGAATTCTGCATCAGCATCGGTTTTTAACGTATCCCAGTATTCGATTGCTGCTTCTAGGTCTTCGCCTTCTGGAGAGAACTTACGACCTTTGATGTACTCGTATGTCGTTGCATCTGGAGCGATTAAGCCTGCTTTAGCGCCAAGCTCGATTGCCATGTTACATACTGTCATACGACCTTCCATCGTAAGGTCGGTAATTGCCTCACCACAGAATTCAACTACGTAGCCAGTACCGCCAGCAGCCGTTGTTTTACCGATGATCGCTAGCACGATGTCTTTTGCAGTGATGCCAGGAGTAACCTTGCCTTTTACTTCGATCTTCATGGTTTTAGCGCGAGCTTGTTTTAGCGTTTGCGTAGCTAGAACGTGTTCCACTTCTGAAGTACCGATACCAAATGCTAGTGAACCAAATGCACCGTGTGTAGCCGTGTGCGAGTCACCACATACGATGGTCATGCCCGGTAGCGTAATACCTAGCTCAGGACCCATTACGTGCACAATACCTTGGTATTTGTGGTTTAGATCGTAAAGCGTGACACCAAACTCTTCACAGTTCTTCGATAGCGTTTCCATTTGGATACGAGCCATCTCACCAGAAGCGTTGATGTCTTTAGTTTGTGTCGATACGTTGTGATCCATGGTCGCGAAAGTCTTGCCAACTTGGCGAACTTTGCGGCCTTTCTCACGCAAGCCATCAAATGCTTGAGGTGACGTTACTTCGTGAACTAAGTGACGATCGATATAAAGAATTGGTGTTTCGCCCTTCGCTGCAACCGCAACGTGAGCGTCATAAACTTTTTCGTATAAGGTTTTTGCGTGCTGGTTTGTCGACATAGCTTTTCTTCCTTGGGAGCATCAGTCCCAGTGTTTGTTTCGAGCCAAGTCATGCGGTTTACGCTGACTTGGCTTGATATTATTCTTATGTACTTGCTTCTAATCGGAGCCTTTAGCTTATGAAGCTAAGATGTACTCAGCGATCTTGTCACCCATTTCAGAGGTAGTCAGCGCTTGGTTTTTGCCAGCAAGGTCTGCCGTTAGCTCGCCTGCAGAAAGTGCTTTAGAAACCGCTGCTTCGATGTCTTGTGCTGCCGCTTCTTCGCCTAGGCTGTAACGAAGCATTAGGGCTGCAGAAAGGATTTGCGCGACTGGGTTTGCGATGTTCTTACCTGCGATATCTGGTGCGCTGCCACCTGCTGGTTCGTATAGGCCGAAGTTGCTTTCATTTAAACTTGCAGAAGGAAGCATACCCATAGAGCCAGTGATCATTGCGCACTCATCAGAGATGATGTCACCAAAGATGTTTGAACATAGCATTACGTCAAACTGAGATGGGTCTTTGATTAGCTGCATGGTCGCGTTGTCGATGTACATGTGGTTTAGCGTGACATCTGGGTAATCTTTTGCGATTTCTTCAACCACTTCACGCCATAAGATAGAGCTCTGCAGAACGTTTGCTTTATCGATTGAGTAAACGTTTTTGTTACGTAGACGTGCAGATTCAAACGCAATCTTGGCAATACGTTCGATCTCGTAACGGTGGTAAACCTCGGTATCAAAAGCTTTCTCAGTTGCGCCTTCGCCTTCACGACCTTTAGGTTGGCCGAAGTAGATGCCGCCTGTTAGCTCACGAACTACAACGATGTCGAAGCCGTTACCTGAAATGTCAGCACGCAAAGGCGAGAAAGACTCTAGACCTTTGTGGATTTGTGCAGGACGTAGGTTACAGAACAGTTGGAAGTGTTTACGGAGAGGAAGTAGGGCACCACGCTCTGGTTGATCGTTTGGTGGAAGGTGTTCCCACTTAGGGCCGCCAACCGAGCCAAATAGTACTGCGTCAGATTCTTCACAGCCTGTTACTGTCGCTTCTGGAAGTGGACAGCCGTGGTTATCAATTGCGATACCACCAACATCATACTCTTCACGAGAAAAGCTAATCGCATGCTTCTTTTCAATCGCGTCTAGCACTTTGTGTGCTTGCTGCATTACTTCTGGGCCAATGCCATCACCAGGTAGTACGGCAATCTTGTATGATTTATCAGTCATGTTAATCCTTTAATTCTTGTTACTGAGCTCTTTCGCTCGTTTTAAATTTTGTCCCTAAAGCCAATAACATCGGCTCTAGGGCTCTGTTATTGGGTGTTTAAACTGTTGCGATTCTTTGCTGTTTCATTTCAGCAATGGTGTCTGCGCGTTGAATGCTATTAATAACGTGCAGTAGCGCCTGACCAGAGGCCTCAACGATATCCGTTGAAACGCCCGTACCGTGGTACTTACGGCCTTTATAGTTAGCAATAATATCAGCTTGGCCTAAGCCATCTTCGCCTTCACCTTTCGCGGTAAGGTCGAATTTATCCAATGCAATTTCGTAACCCGTTAAGCGGTAGATACATTGGTATAAAGCATCAACAGGTCCGTTACCGACAGCCGCTTCGCATTTCTCTTCATCACCACATTGCAGCTTGATGCTAGTGGTAGACATAACACTACCAGATTGTACGCTTAGGTAGTTAAGTTTATAGAAGTCATCTTCGTCACGTAGATTTGCGAAGTGCATTAGTGCTTCTAGGTCGTAATCGAATACTTGGCCTTTACGGTCAGCCAGTTTCAAAAAGTCTTCGTACAATGAATCTAGGTTGTACTCATTGTCTTTGTAGCCCATTGCGTCCATGTGGCTCTTAACGGCTGCACGACCACTGCGGCTTGTTAGGTTCAATGCTTTGTTTTTCAAGCCAATAGACTCAGGTGTCATGATCTCGTAAGTGTTCTTGTTCTTTAGCATGCCATCTTGGTGGATACCTGAAGAGTGGCTGAATGCGTTAGCACCAACGATTGCTTTGTTGTCTTGAATCGGCATGTGGCAAAGCTGGCTCACCAATTTACTGGTACGGTGGATCTCTTGGTGATCTAGGCCGGTATGAACACCTAATAACTCTTGACGAGTCTTGATGATCATTGCGATCTCTTCTAAAGAACAGTTACCCGCGCGTTCACCAATGCCGTTAATGGTACCTTCAACTTGGCGAGCACCTGCTTGTACCGCTGCGATTGAGTTAGCAACCGACATACCCAAGTCATCGTGACAGTGAACAGAGATGATTGCTTGGTCGATGTTTGGAACGCGATCAAATAGCGTTTTGATAATGCCACCAAACTCGTTAGGTACTGTGTAGCCTACGGTGTCTGGAATGTTGATGGTTTTTGCGCCCGCGTTAATCGCGGCTTCAACCATACGACATAGGTTGTCGATAGGTGTACGACCGGCATCTTCACAAGAGAACTCAACATCGTCAGTGTAGTTGCGCGCATGCTTTACCGCTTTCACTGCCATCTCGACAACATCGTCGTAGCTGCGGCGTAATTTATCTTGCACGTGAACCGTCGATGTAGAAATGAAGGTATGAATACGGAACTGCTCAGCCACTTTTAGCGCTTCTGCAGCGGCATCGATATCTTTTGCAACTGCACGAGAAAGCGCACAGATACGGCTATCTTTAATATTTTTTGCGATGGTTTGTACTGATTCGAAATCGCCTGGCGATGACACAGGGAAACCCGCTTCAATAACATCTACACCCAGTCGTTCAAGTGCATAAGCGATCTGTAATTTCTCTTTTACCGTAAGGCTTGCTGCCAACGCTTGCTCGCCGTCACGTAAAGTCGTATCAAAAATTATCACTTGATCGTTCATGGGTGCTTCCTTATATCGATATTGTATCGATTGCTATCCAAATTATTATTGAGAATGATGTTCTTTTAAAAGTGCCAGTTACAAAAAAACCCGCTCAGCGCGGGTTTTAATATTTGTGTAGTTCTTGACCCACAACTTACCCGCGCGATTGGTTCACGATAAGGAGAAGTTTCAGCAGTCGAGAAGAAGAAAAAATCATTACACAAATATCCGTAAATAAACTGTTAACACCATATGTACCGTAATTTATTCTGAGCGTCAAACAAGAAAATCCAATATCAGCATACATTAGCGGCGTTTTGGTTTGGTTTGTGCTGCTTGCGTGTTGTTTGTTGGTGTTATCGGCTGATTGAGTGTTTCGTACTGGGCGGTTAGTTTATCGTTTGGCTTATGTGTAGGTTAAAACTTTGTAGTAAATCTTTTTGATGGAACGATTCACCAATAAAATTAAAAGGGCGGCTAAATTAATTAATCATTTGATTAAATAGTGAGTAATTAATCTTCTACAACCATGTCGATTTATCCCTATAATTAATCGTGTGATTAATTATAGGGATAGGTCTCAGTGATGGCAGCGCGTAAAGCAGGGCGACCTCAACAGAATCTAGATGTACGGCAGTTACTCATTGAGCACGCTCGAGATCTGTTCGTGGTTCAACCGTACGACAAGGTATCGACTCGCTTAGTTGCTGAGCGAGCGGGTGTGAATATTGCGATGATTCGCTATTACTTTGGCAGTAAAGCCGGATTGTTTGAGGCGATGCTGCGTGAAACATTACGCCCTATGCAATTACAAATGCAGAGACTCGTTGATGAAAGCAGTCATGAGAACTTTCTTGATTTAATGCGGACTTACTACAAAGAGATGGTCAAAGTGCCGAAGTTTCCTCGCTTGATAGCCCAAGTGATGAATATGCCTCCCTCTGAAGTGCAAAGAGAGTTGCTCGAAAAGGTTTTCCTCGATGTTGCAAAGCCAGCCCAAGATGTCATTTTTGAAAAGTTGGTTGAACAAGGCATCTTAAAACAGAACATGGATCCAAAATTGTGCCGTATTTCGTATGTAAGCTTGATGGTGTTTCCTTTCATCGCTCCGCCGCCTTTATTGGCAATTCATGGGATTGAGATTAATGAAGAATTTCTTAATCGTTTAATCGAACACAACATTCAATTGATGACTGAAGGCTTTATTAACGCACCGAGCCCTTCTTCCGTGCAGGACCAAAGATAATGAAAATAAATAAAAAACTACTCTTCTTTCCAGCACTTGCGGTTGGTGTTATTGGCCTTGTCGCCGCGATTAACTTGAAGCCGGATCTTCCAACCAAACCTGCGGGTGATAGGGCTCGCTTAGTTGATACTGTGAGCCTAGAACAACAACTGATAGCGCCGTTAGCGGTCGGCTTTGGCAAAGTAGTGCCTAAAGTTGAATGGAAAGCGATTGCTGAGGTGACAGGACAGATCGTGTATCGACATCCAGATCTTGAAAAAGGCCAGGTGATCCCTGCAGGAATGGTCGTGCTCAAGGTTGATCCATTGGATTACGAATTGAAACTGATACAAGCAGAGGCGGATCTAAAATCAAGCCAAACCTCATTAGCGAAATTGAATCAAGAAGAAGACAACCTTAATCAGACTCTTAAGATCGAAAAGAATCGTTTGGTGATCAGCAATAAAGAGCTACAACGTAAACAGGATCTGCGTAAGAAAGGGCTCACCTCTCAATCGGATGTCGACCTGCAACAACAAAGCGCATTGTCTCAGCAGAAGTTGGTATTAGATATCGCGAACCAAATCGCGTTGATGCCAGATGAAAAGCGTGTTGCGGAAGCGGTGATTAAGGTCAACGTGTCTAAGGTAAAAGAGGCGCAGCGCTCTCTCGATAAGACCACGATCACTTTACCAAGAGCGATGCGAATTGCTCAAGTTGATATTGAACAAAATCAAGTAGTTAACCTTCAGCAAGAGATGTTTATTGCTCACGGGATTGATGTTATGGAAGTGGAGGCGCAACTTTCTATTCACGATATGCAAACTTTAGCCTCCAGCTTTAACCAATTTCCTCGCGATGCTGCAGGAATCCCTAATCCTTATGAAGCGCCAATCAAAGCAAGCATTCAACTTAACAGCGGCAACCTGAACCTCAGTTGGCCAGCGAAGGTGGCAAGAATCAGCGAAACAGTTGATGAAAACCAAGCGACAGCGGGGATTATTCTCGAGATCGCTCAAGACTACTCACAATTACAACCAGACAGCGCAACGCCTTTGGTTAACGGTATGTTTGTCAAAGCTGAGATTGAGGGTGTCGCGAATCTAAGTTGGGTGGTTCCAGAGCGAGCACTGCATGGTGATAAGGTTTACCTGATGGATGACAACCAGCGTTTGCAAGTGGTCAATGTTGAAGTGCTTTATCGCAGAGACAATCAAGTGGTTGTGAGTGGAGAGCTACAAACTGGAGATAAACTGGTTCTTAATGATGTCCTGCCAGCAATAGAAGGCATGTTACTGAGAGAGTCCAACTCTGAAGAGGCTGAGCTTGAATCAGATACTCAGGAGAGTGCGTCATGATCAAGTTTTTCTCTCGGCACCCAACAGCAGCAAACTTGTTGATGCTTGGGTTGTTGATCTTGGGTATAAGCTCACTATCAACCATCAAACGTGAAACCTTCCCCGCTTACGATCCGCCTTACATTATGGCTGCAATTGTTTATCCCGGCGCCTCTCCAAAAGAAGTGGAAGAGAGCTTGTGTGTGCGAATGGAAGATGCAGTAGACGGCTTAGCCAACATTGAAGAAACTCAGTGTGAAGCCATCGAAGGCAGCGCTCGTTTAATTCTAAAGTTAAATGAAAAAGCGGACATCGGCCGAATGCTGGTGGATGTGCAAACCCAGATCAACTCGATCAATGATTTCCCAACTGAGATTGAATCGCCTGTTGTTCAAGAGCTAGATTGGAATGAACCGGTTGTCGATATCGCTATAACAGCCGAAACGTCGTGGCCAGAACTTAAGGCCTACGCGGAAGATCTTAAGCGCACCATGAAGCTTGATTACGATGTCTCTTTGGTCGAGGTTAGCGGCTTCTCGGATCATCAATATCGAGTGGAACTGGATACCCAAGCTATTCGTCAGTTGGGTTTGAGTGTCGGTGATATCGCGGATCAAATTGGTCGACAGAATGTAAAACTGCCGAGTGGTAACGTTGAAACACCAGACAAAAACTTTCTGATTCGTTTCGACGAGAGACGAGTTACGCCTGTTGAGCTGGAAAGCATCGTGGTTGGATCTGCGCCTAATGGCTCGGTGATTCGTTTGAGAGACATAGCCAAAATAACCGACCGCTTTGAACTTGATGAGCAAAAGGTGCTATTTGATGGCAAGCCTTCAGCGCTGCTTAAGATCAGTAAGAACAAAGAAGACGATGCGCTGCGAATCAAAGAGAACGTAACACGATTCGTTGAAGATCAAAGCGCGATTGCTCCTGATGGCGTGACACTACAAATGACCAACGATCTCTCATCTGTACTTTGGGATCGTCTAACCATGATGGTGAGCAATGGCTGGCAAGGTATTGTGCTGGTGTTCGCCACCATGTGGCTGTTCTTCAGCTTACGTTATTCATTTTGGGTGGCGGCAGGGTTGCCAGTGGCCTTCCTTGGTGGCTTGTTCTTAATGGCCAACCTTGGTTTGTCGATCAACATTATGTCGCTGGTCGGGTTGTTAATGGCAATCGGTATTATGATGGATGACGCCATCGTGATCGCCGAATCGATAGCCTCCCACTTAGATAGGGGACAAAGCGTCGATGATGCGGTGTACAACGGCGTTAAGAAAGTGCTTCCCGGAGTACTGTCTTCTTTCTTAACCACGGTGTGTATTTTCGGTAGCTTACTGTTTCTTGATGGCGAGATGGGCGCGGTGCTTAAAGCGGTGCCTCAGGTACTTATCTTGGTGTTGTCTCTGAGTTTAATCGAAGCGTTTCTTATTTTACCCAATCACTTATCTCATTCATTACACAAAGAAAAAAATGATAAGCCAGCGCTGCGCTTCAAAGTGGTGTTGCTTGAAAAATTTGAGAACTTCCGCAATACAACTTTGATGAACATGGTCGAGAAGGTCGTGACGTTCCGCTATGCATTTATGGGCGGAGTGCTGACACTGTTGTTGCTTTCTATTGCCTTGATTGCGGGTGGTGCTGTTAAGTTCCAACCTTTCCCCGAATTGGATGGAGACATTGCTGAAGCGCGTATCATTCTTCCGCCGGGTGCGTCATTGTCTCAAACCGAGAGAGTCGTCGATAAAATAGTCGCGTCTGCTGAGCGTTTGAACGTGCGGTGGAGTGAAGAGGTCGAAGAGGGCAATGAGTTGGTGGAACACATCACGAGCCAATTTAATGCTAATGCTGATGCCAGTGAATCTGGACCGCATCTCGCGACTGTCCGTTTAGATCTGCGTGGTGCAGAAAGTCGAAACACGGTGATCGATGATTTCATTGATGCATGGCGAGAAGATATTGGCGATTTAGCGGATCCTATTTCATTGGTGTTCAAGCAACCCACGATGGGGCCGGGCGGTCGTGCTATTGAAATCCGCGCCAAACACGATGACCTGAGCGCATTGAAATCCGCTTCTTTGGATATTCAGGAGTACCTTAATCAGTTCGACGGGGTGCACGGCGTGCTTGATGATATGCGCATGGGTAAAGAAGAGATTTTGGTTAAGCTGCGCCCTGGAGCCGAAACCTACAATGTGAATGGGCAGATGATTGCGTCTCAGTTACGAGCGGCTTTCTTTGGGCAAACGGCGGATGAGATTCAAATCGGCGTTGAAAATATCTCGATTGAAGTGCGTCTTGATAAGGAACAAGCGGGCGACATACAGCAACTAGCTAACTTCCCAATCATTACCGCAGATGGCAGTCAGATCCCGCTAGCAACGTTGGCGACATTAGATTTCCAGCGTAACTACGTGCGAATTCAGCGTATTGATGGGCTGAGAACCATCAGTATTTTTGGTGATATTGATAATAAGAAAGCGAGTTCATCCGCGATTTTGGCTCAGTTCCAAAAAGATGAAGCCGCCAAACTTATTCAGAAGTACCCGGGTTTACGCTTTGATTTCGAAGGGGAGGCCAAGGATGCAGCCAAGACTGGCGCTTCGATGGGCAAAGGATTCTTGCTCGGCTTATTCGGCGTGTTTGCGATTCTTAGCTATCAGTTCAGAAGCTATTTAGAGCCTGTGGTCGTGATGTTAGCGATTCCACTCGCTTTTATTGGGGTGGTCGTTGGTCACTGGATACTTGGCCATTCTTTGAGTATGCCAAGCATGATGGGCTTTGTGTCGCTTGCCGGAATTGTGGTTAATGATTCCATCTTGTTGGTGCAGTACATTCGTCACCATGTCGATGAGGGAGATAGCGTGCATGACTCGGTGGTGAAAGCCAGTCGCGAGCGTTTCCGAGCGGTATTCTTGACCTCAATGACGACTGCGGCAGGTTTGCTACCGCTGTTGACGGAAACCAGCTTACAGGCTCAGGTTATCCAGCCACTGGTTATTTCGATCGTATTCGGCATATTTGCCTCGACCTTATTAGTATTGTTTATGATCCCAGCGGCCTACGCGATATTGGCGGATTTCGGTTTGGTGAAAAAGCACGAGCCATTAGCCCTATAGCCTTTAGCGCTATTATCATTTGCGAGTACTACTATTATTAGCGAACGCTATAACCATTAACACGATAGAAGTAGCGTTTGCTTACTTATACTAAGAAGTAAAAACATAGAAGAATAAAGCGGCCTTGGGTCGCTTTATTTTTATCGGTTGCATCTATCGCCATCCTGACTTGATCCATTGACCTGTCTATCAAGCATGGGAAATTTCATTTTAGTTCATTCAAAACGTCACTTAACTGTCATTTGTTGGGCATAACTTGAGCCTTAACTGAATAAGGATTGTTAAGGAGATCGTATGCGTACTATCGAACCTATTGTCCGCTGGGATGTGGCATTTTCTGTTTTCTGTTTAAACAACCGCTATGGCGGGCAACATGCAACGCTCAGTAAAGCGGTGTCTCATACTGGAGATGGACACCTTTATGTTTTGATTGCCTTGATTGCACTGCTGGTCGATAGCAACACCGGTCGAGACTTTCTTTTGGTGGGCTTAACCGCCTTCGCAATCGAACTGCCTATTTACTGGTTTGCTAAAAATACCCTCAAGCGCCGTCGACCAGCTGAATTCTCTTCACTACTTCACTCTCATATTGTGCCATCCGATAAATACAGTCTGCCTTCAGGGCATTCCGCTGCTGCTTTTGTTATGGCGACCTTAATTGGACATTTCTATCCGAGCTTGTACCTCTTTAGCTTGGTGTGGGCAACTGCGATTGCAGGCTCTCGAATCCTGCTCGGTGTGCACTTTTTAACGGACGTACTGATTGGCGCAGCCTTGGGCATCGCTTGTACCAGCCTCGCTATCAGCTTCATCCTGTAATTATTTTGTTGGCAACCACTGCCGAGCTTAAGTGGTAAATTTAAAGGAACATGCATGAAAATTTTATATGGCGTACAAGGCACAGGAAATGGGCACATCGCTCGAGCGAGAGCAATGGCCGTCGCTTTTCGTCAGCAAAATATTGATGTCGATTTTCTGTTCTCTGGGCGAGATGAGAGCAAATACTTTTCGATGGAAGCGTTTGGCAACTATCAGACCCGCAGCGGCTTAACTTTTTACAGCGAGCAGGGGCAGGTTAAATACGGCAAAACATTCATGAAGAACAACATCTGGCGATTTCTCCGTGAGATTAACCAGATCGATCTTACGCCTTATGACTTAGTGATTAATGATTTTGAGCCTGTCACTGCATGGGCGGCTAAGAGACAAGGTGTGCCATGCATTGGGATAAGCCACCAGAATGCGTTTCGTTATGATGTACCCAAAGAAGGGGGCAACTGGATTGAACATTCAGTGATTCAACATTTCGCCCCAACCGAGCACTCTATTGGCTTGCACTGGTATCACTTTGAACAGCCGATTTTGCCGCCTATCGTTCACACGCTGGTTGGTGAGCAACAAACCAAAACAGCACAAGACTTTACGTTGGTCTATTTGCCATTTGAGGATCTTGAGTCGATCTCAGAGCTGCTGATGAAGTTCATTTCGCAAAACTTTGTCTGTTACCACCCGGATGTGATTGAGCATAGCCGAGTTGAAAATATTGAGTTCAAACCACTGAGTCATGCGGGCTTTCAATTCGACCTCAATCAGTGCTCTGGTGTGGTCGCAAATGGCGGCTTTGAATTGCCATCTGAAGCCCTAACTTTGGGGAAGAAATTGCTTCTCAAACCACTCGAAGGACAGTTCGAACAACAGAGCAATGTGGCGACGCTAGAGGCCCTTGGGTTAGCTCAAACCATGACCTTTTTAGATGCGGCTATCTTGCGCGCTTGGCTCAGTGAAAAACAGGCCGAAGTGGTCACCTATCCAGACGTGGCAAGTGCACTCGTTGAGTGGGTATTAGCAGGGAATTGGTCTAATCAAGATGATTTAAGAAAGCAACTTTGGGACAAGGTCGACTTTCCAAGTTATGCATCGCTCACCTAACTCATAAGTGCTATTTCTGAATTGACCGGTTGAACAATTCACGAGCTCAATAAATTGTAACAAATGTAACCAAACGATAGAACAGCTAAATAAGTCGAAATTAAACTCATAAGTGACGCATTTTATGTTTTTTTATAACTCTATAAATAATTGATTTTTAGATGTTGTTTAATCATTAAGGTAAAATAAAATTATTCTTTATCAATCTTGTTGGTAGCTCGAGATGTATTGGTTAATAGTAATGTCAATCCGAAAAACATCGGTCTGATAAATATAAGAATTAGTGGTTATCTATTCTCATACCATTACCAATTTAACGCTGTCGAACCGACAAGAGGCAACTTGAATGTTAGATAAGAAAGACGCAATGAGTGCTATTGCAAGCTACAGAATGGAAAGCACACTTCGTGGAGTCGACTTAAATCTTTTGACTGTATTTGATGCAGTTATGCAAGAGCAAAACATTACACGTGCAGCTCACAATCTGGGTATGTCTCAGCCTGCTGTAAGTAACGCTGTTGCTCGTCTAAAAGTGATGTTTAACGACGAACTATTCATGCGCCAAGGTCGTGGTATTCAACCGACTCAACGTGCACGTCAGTTGTTTGGTCCTATCCGCCAAGCGCTACAATTAGTACGCAACGAATTACCAAGTTCTGTGTTCTCTCCAGAGTCTTCTTCTCGCCTGTTCAAGCTTGCGATTTGCAGCCCTTGTGACATGCGTTTTGCACCTAAGATTATGTCGACTATCAACGAGCAAGCACCTAGCGTTAAACTGCACATGGATGCTGAATTCGATCGTCAACTTTCTGAGCGTATGCGCTACCAAGAAATCGACTTCGTGATCGATTACGCTCGCTTTGATGAGCAAGGTTTCTCAAGCACTGAAATCTTCCAAGATGAGTTGGTTGTTGTCGCTTCTGCTTCTCACCCACGCATTAACGGTGAAGTAACAGCGGCAGAGCTGCTTAACGAAAAGCACGCGAAATTGTCTCGCATTCACGGTCAACGTAGCTTCTCTGAGCAAGCTTACCGTGACCTAGACTGCATGCCTTTCTACGAAGGCACGAGCCTAAGCAACGTTCTTTACGTTGTAGGTCAGTCTGAACTAGTAACGATTGCTCCTCGTTGGATGGTAGAACATGCAGCAAACAAAGAGCAGCTTCAGATTCTAGATTTCCCATTTGATAATGCGGCAATTTCAGGCTTCCTAAGCTGGCACGAATCAAGTGAAAAGGACAAAGGACACATTTGGTTACGAGATCAGTTAATGATGATCTGTGGCGAAGTAGTGGCACTTAACTAGACACTAATCCCTATGTTTTATAAGCCCTAAGCTAGGAGTCTGGCTTGGGGCTTTTTTGTACCTGCTATTTTTGTTGATAGAAAACTTAGCGTGAGACGTACTATTACTTATAACTTTGAGCTTCATCAGTTGCCTTTTCCATGATCAGAGGTACACTTGTGCGCTCAAAAAAGCTTACAGGTGTAAGCCAAAGGTAAAGAGATGGCCAATTTAGATTTTCATATCGTAAAAAGACTTCGTGACCAAATTGCCCAAGGCGGCAACCGTACAGCTTTGAAGCACAAAGTAGACAATGTATGGCAAGGTATTAGCTGGGAGCAGTTTGGACAACAAATCGATACGCTTTCATTAGCACTATTGGCTCAGGGACTGAGAGTTCAAGATAAGATCGGTATCTATTCAAATAATATGCCTCAATGGACCGTGGCAGATTTTGCATCTTTACAAGCTCGTCTTGTGACTGTGCCGATTTATCCAACCAACACAGCAGCACAGTCGTCTTACATCATCCAAAATGCGGATGTGAAGATCTTATTCGTTGGTGAGCAAGTTCAATTTGACGCGGCGGTGAGCCTATTCGAAGAGTGTGAACAGCTAGAAGTGGTTGTCGCGATGTCTGATGATATCGATCTTCAAGGCCATAGCTTTGCGGTATCTTGGGCTGATTTCATGGCGCGCGGCGTTGAAGCACAACAAGCTGAACTTGACGTGCGTCTTGCTGATGCAAGCATGGACGACCTGCTGACTCTTATCTATACCTCTGGTACCACAGGTCAGCCAAAAGGCGTAATGCTTGATTACACCAACATTGGCTACCAGTTAGAAGGCCACGATGAGCGCCTTAGCCTGAGCAAAGACGATGTCTCATTGTGTTTCCTACCGTTATCACACGTATTTGAGCGTGCTTGGACGTTCTACGTTCTTTATAAAGGCGCAACCAACTGCTACCTGCAAGATACGATGCAAGTGCGTGATGCGCTAAGTGATGTGAAACCTACTGTAATGTGTGCGGTTCCACGCTTCTACGAGAAGATCTTCTCTGCGATTCACGAGAAGGTATCTAAAGCACCATTTATTCGTAAAGTGCTATTTACTTGGGCGGTGAACATGGGAGCAAAGCTTTCAGTTTGTCACCAAGAAGGTCGTACTCCATCGTTGATGCTGAAGAAGAGCCATGCGCTAGCTGATAAGCTTGTGCTATCTAAACTGCGCGCTCTACTCGGCGGTAACATCAACTTCATGCCATGTGGTGGCGCGAAGCTTGATGAGACGATTGGTCGCTTCTTCCATGCTATCGGCATCAACGTAAAACTTGGCTACGGCATGACAGAAACCACGGCAACAGTATCGTGCTGGGATGACCGCTGTTTTAACCCTGATTCAATTGGTATGTCGATGCCGGGCGCTGAAGTAAAAATTGGTGCTAAGGATGAGATTCTTGTTCGTGGTCCAATGGTGATGCGCGGTTACTACAAGATGCCAGAAGAGACCGCAAAGACATTCGATGAGCACGGTTTCTTGAAAACCGGTGATGCGGGTCATTTTGATGAAAATGGTAACCTGTTCATTACTGATCGTATCAAAGAGCTGATGAAAACTTCTGGTGGTAAGTATATTGCCCCGCAAGTGGTTGAAGGTGCGATTGGTAAAGATCACTTTATCGAACAGATTGCTGTTATCGCTGATACACGCAAATTCGTTTCTGCGCTGATTGTTCCTTGTTATGACTCGCTAGAAGAGTACGCCAAAGAGCTTAATATCAAGTATCACGATCGCGTTGAACTTGTTAAGCACCACCAAATCGTCGAGATGCTAGAAAAGCGTGTGAATGACCTACAGCAAGAACTGGCTAAGTTTGAGCAAGTGAAGAAATTCAAACTGCTACCAAAAGCATTTTCTATGGATGATGGTGAACTGACACCAACTCAAAAATTGCGTCGTAAAGTTATCAACGATAAGTATCAAGACGAAATCGAAGAAATGTACAACGAAAAGCCTAAAGATAAGTAGTTTTCTGCTTAGATAAATTTTCAGTTGTTTAAAAATCCCCCTACGAATGTGATTGCATTTTTAGGGGGATTTTTTGTATCTAATGACACAGCACAATGTGCGAAAGCGCACACCAGCAAGCTCGCGGTTTATCGATAAATAGCGATCTATTAAAATATTAAGTGCTTTTTTTTGTTCGCTAACTAGTGTTTAAACCTGGCGTGTGGGGCTGAGTTGGGTTTTATTTAATGCTTTGAGCTAATAGTTGGTTTTTTGGCATAGTTGCCGAATAACAGGTGTTAGACCAGATGATAATAAAGCGTTAAAGTTGTTTCGTATTACTGTTTGTTGTTATCACGACAGACAGCCATAGCCGAAAAAGTGGAAGTATTTCGAATTAGGCTACGAATAAGCCCTAGACTATGAAAAACCAGCCCAACATGTTCACCAAATATGATTGGAAACTGGTGAGGAGAGCAATATGACAACAAAACCTGAAACAGCCATGTCATCCGGCGCTGAAATGTTATCCGGCGCTGAGATGGTGGTGCAGTCTCTAATTGAAGAGGGTGTAGAACAAATCTTTGGTTATCCAGGTGGTTCTGTACTTGATATCTACGATGCGCTGCATGCTAAAACTGCTGAAATTAAACACGTATTAGTACGACACGAACAAGCCGCTACCCACATGGCAGATGGCTATACTCGTTCTACTGGTAAACCGGGTGTAGTACTTGTGTGTTCTGGTCCAGGTGCGACCAATACCGTTACTGGTATTGCAACAGCCTACATGGACTCAATCCCAATGATTGTTATTTCTGGTAACGTACCAAATAACCTTATTGGTAACGACGCCTTCCAAGAGTGTGACATCGTGGGTGTATCACGCCCGATCGTTAAACACAGCTTCTTAGTTAAGAAAGCGGAAGATATCCCTGAAGTCGTTAAAAAAGCATTCTATATTTCAACGACAGGGCGTCCCGGTCCTGTGGTTATTGATCTGCCGAAAGACATCTTAAACCCACAAATCAAGCTTCCTTATGAATACCCAGAAACGCTCAAAATGCGTTCGTATAACCCAACGGTTACGGGTCATAAAGGTCAGATCAAAAAGGCGCTAAAAGCCCTTCTTGAAGCGAAGAAGCCGGTACTTTATGTCGGTGGTGGTGCGGTTATTTCTGAGGCAGATAAGCCGCTGTTAAAATTAGCAGAGGCACTGAATTTACCTGTGGTAAGCACCCTAATGGGGCTTGGCGCTTTCCCTGGCACCCATAAGAACTCTTTGGGTATGTTAGGCATGCATGGTTTATATGAAGCCAATATGGCGATGCACAATGCGGATTTGATCTTTGGTATTGGCGTACGTTTCGATGATCGAACGACTAATAACCTAGATAAGTACTGCCCTGATGCGAAGATCATGCACATTGATATCGACCCATCTTCGATCTCTAAGAACGTAAAAGTGGATCTACCGATTGTAGGTTCTGCTGAAAAGGTTCTAGAGAGCATGGTGAACTTGCTCGTTGAGCAAGGCGGCACTAACGATGCAGAAGCGATTGAAAGCTGGTGGAGTGAAATCAAGCAGTGGCAAGAGCGTGACTGCCTAGCTTACGAGAAATCGTCTGAGCGCATCAAACCACAGCAAGTAATTGAAACACTGCATAAAGTAACCAATGGCGATGCCTATGTTGCTTCTGACGTAGGTCAACACCAAATGTTTGCTGCTTTATACTACCCGTTTAACAAGCCACGTCGTTGGATTAACTCTGGTGGTCTAGGCACGATGGGCTTTGGCCTGCCTGCTGGTATGGGCGTTAAGTTTGCTAAGCCAGATGAAGAGGTGGTTGTGGTAACCGGTGACGGCAGCATTCAAATGAATATCCAAGAGCTGTCGACTGCGCTGCAATACAATATCCCGGTTAAGATTATTAACCTTAACAACCGTTTCCTAGGCATGGTAAAACAGTGGCAAGACATTGTTTATCAAGGCCGTTACTCTAACTCATATATGGACTCTGTTCCTGATTTTGCTGCTATCGCTGAGGCTTATGGTCACGTTGGTATGCGCATTTCATCTCCGGATGAATTGGAATCAGGTTTGGAAAAAGCACTGGCGATGAAAGACCGTTTGGTATTTGTCGATATTAGTGTGGATGACACCGAGCACGTATACCCAATGCAGATCAAAGGCGAGGGTATGGATAACATGTGGCTAAGCAAAACGGAGAGAACATAATATGAGACACATTATTTCACTACTAATGGAAAACCAACCTGGTGCGCTTTCTCGTGTGGTTGGCTTGTTTTCTCAGCGTGGCTACAACATCGAGTCTTTGAACGTATCTCCAACCGATGATCCGACGCTGTCTCGTTTGAACGTCACTACTAACTCGAGCGAAATGCAGCTTGAGCAGATTCAGAAACAACTGCATAAGCTAATCGACGTACTTAAAGTACAAGAAGTGTCTGAACTTGAACACATTGAACGTGAGCTGTTGATGGTAAAAGTACGTGCGAGCGGCTTTGCTCGTGCGGAAGTGAAGCGCACAGCGGATATCTTCCGTGGTCAGATCGTTGATGTTACGGCTTCTCAATATACGGTTCAAATGGCGGGTACTAGCGAGAAACTGGATGCCTTCATTCAGGCGCTGTCTGAAGTGACGGAAGTGCTTGAAGTAGCTCGAAGTGGTGTTGTTGGCATCGCACGAGGCGAACGTGCGTTGAAAGCCTAGACGATAAGTCTTTAAAAAATAACTTTAAAGCCGCTTTTTTAAGCGGCTTTTATTTTGTTAATTTTTTAGAGTGCTATAATCCCGCGCTGCACTTCCATTCATCTGAGTTAGCAATGCGAAATAAAAAATCAATAATTACATTGCTGATTATCTCTATCATATTGTCTTCTGCAGTATGTCTGTATTATTTGCAGCGCTACAAAGAAGTAAAACAGCAGAGCTTTGACTACTCAGCTAAGCAAGCCGTTCATCAGTTAGTGTATGCCAAGCGAGATTATGATCTTCTCAAGACTCAGTTAGTCTCGGTCATGGAGCTACTCAGTCATAGCCAGAGCTTGGTTAACTTTGCTTCCTCTCCCTCAGACCAAACCAAACATCTACTTGAAGAGGTCTGGCAATCTGTTCTCGTGAACCAGAAGTGGTATACACAAATCCATCTGTTAGATGTCACTGGCAAAGAATTGGTGCGTGTTAACTACTCCTCTGATACCGGTAGAGTGACGTTTCCTCAACAGCTGCAAGATAGGTCGGATTCTAACTACTTCCAATACGCTCAAAAACTAGAAGCCGAACAGATTGGCGGTTGGGGTATTGAGCTTGAAACTGAGCATGGTGAAGTCACCTTCCCTTATTCGCCGGTAATCCGTGTCTTTACCCCAGTAGAAACCCCTGACGAAAGAGTAGGCTACCTCGTCATCAATCTTGATGTATGGGGCTTATCGTCGCGTCTGAGCTTTTCACCAGATAACGATCTTAGAGCAGAAGTTCTCAATGACGCGGGTTACTTCATCGCGAGTAACAACAGCGGTAAGTTGTTCGGAGACTCTATTCCTGAAAGAAAAGGCTATAACCTGAAAAATATCGCGCCGAAGACGTGGGATGCGATCTCCAATGATCAGGTGGGATACGTTTTTGAAGATGGTAATTTGTTTGCCTTTAACACGGTTATGCTCGCGAACAGTCAAAAGGTCCATTTACTGATTCAACTTAATCAAAAGCAACTGATGGATCGGGCTGAGCGTGATCTAGATGATTTGGCCCATGAAGAGATCATTGTTCTGATTACGGTGCTGATATTCGCTTTCCCGTTTGCTTACCTGGTGACGCACTGCCGACGCCGAAGCCTAGAGAGTAAATTGGCACGAGCCGCATTGAATGGTATGTCGGCAGTGATGATCTCTGACAAGCAGCACCGCACAATGATGATCAACAACGAATTTGAGAACATGACTGGGTACTGCAAAAAACAGGTGATCGGTCAAAATGCATTGCAGTTGCTGCTTGAGAATACCGACCAAGTGCTCTCAAGCTCGGCTATTTGGAGTCATTTAGAGCAAGAAGAAGTATGGGAAGGGGAGGTTCAGTGTAAGAACAAGCTGCGTATTCCTTTTACTGCGATCATGCGAGTGCATGCGGTCAAAAACAATTCAGGCAAAGTCAGTTACTACATCACCTCGTTGGTTGATATTTCCGTAAGGAAGGAGCTTGAAGTACGTTTGAGGATTTTAAGTGAACGTGACTCTTTGAGTAATCTCTGGAACCGACGAAAATTCGAAGAGCAGCTGGCCTACTATTCTCGCTTAGTTGAGCGTTACCCGATCGAAGCGACCACCTGCTTAGCCTTGGTGGACATCGATAACTTCAAGCGAATCAATGATGAGCTTGGCCACGACGAAGGTGACCGTGTGATCGCTGGTGTTGCTAAACTTCTGCAAGATAGCCTTCGTGGGACGGACTTTGTTGCACGTGTCGGAGGAGAAGAGTTTGCACTCTTGATGCCACACACGTCTCTGCCAGAAGCAAAGCGCGTATTGGATCGCTTGCGAATAGAGATTGAACTGGCAGCCGGAACTAAGGTAACGGTGAGTGTTGGCTTTACTGATTTAACAAGTAACAGTACTCGCTCATACAAGTGTGCCGATGTTGCGCTTTACGAATCTAAATCGTCTGGTCGTAATACGGTCTCTATGTGTCCTAGCTACGATGATGTCGCTTAGGTTCGCTTCTATCTAGTCCTGTCTTCTCTTTGCTTCACCTCTTCAAGCTGGCCCCGACTCACTTTATCTCTCCCCCTTTTTATAGGAATCTCACTTTTGAGCGACCTATGTCACAAAATCTATACAGTTAGACTAAAGTCTAATGCTGGTGGAAATTTGAGCTAAAATGAACAATAAGTAAACTACCTTGCTTCAGATTACATCGTGCTTAACGGTGTAATAAATAGAGTGTTTACCAGATGTAAAAGGATGACACCGTTAACTTAATTCAACTGATTAGCTAGCCTTTTCAATGGTTTGAAAGGCAGCAGTAGAATTAGGTTAGCTGGAGCAAGAGTTTGGGGATCATACAGTCTGGTTAAAAGAGGCGTGGTATGTTTGTCGATTTTTTAGTGAGGTTAACCATAGGCACATTAGCCATTCTTGGCTTTCAATTGAGTGCTTTGTATTTTTTACCTATGGTTGTGCTACTCAATACTCATCACAAAGAGTTTTTTGGGTGGTAGTTCAGTCGTAATACTGGAAACAAAAAACGGAGCCATTGGGCTCCGTTTTTATTTGGTTAGAAGCTACTTTAGCGTTATGCCGCTTCGATAACTTCTTCAATTCGTTTCATTGAACCTAGCAGGTGTTGATCAAGCAGTTCAGTCGCTTGTTCTACATTCTTAGACAGTACTAGTTTCATGATCATTTCGTGTTCATCAATATTGAACAGATCATCTGATGCGCTTTCTGCAGACATAGCGAGGAAGCGGTAACGTTTCACTTGGTTAATTAGGTCATCAAAGAACTTAAACATGTTCTCTGAATCTGCACCTTCAAGCAGTGCGACATGGAATTGCTGGTGGCGCTCTTCCCATTCTACACAGTCAAACTCTTCAGATACGTACTGTACTCGCGATAGTTTATGGTAAGACGTTAGTACATCCAGTTCCCAGCTCTCATCACCTGCTGCAATCGCTTTTTTAAGCAGAACCGATGATACAACACGAAGGCTTTCGTATAGGTCATTCAGTTCTTTCTTTGATACAGGAGATACCCAGCAGCCTTTTTGTGGCTCTAGCTTTACGTATTTGCTCCAAGATAACTGTACCAAGGCTTCGCGAATAGGGGATGCACCAACGTTGTAGCGTGCTTTTAGAACAGCAACAACAAGCTTTTGGCCTGGGGTTAACTCACCATTAAGAATATCTTGGCGAATCATCTTTGATACTTTGTCAGTGAGCGTAGGACTAGACATTACAAACCTCATCTATATATGATTTCTAGTCTGCTAATCCGTCTCTTAGAAAGAGTCAGTTGGAGGTTAACAGTACGTAGTTCTATTGTGATTGATAATACAGCGTACTGAAAAGTTAGGCAAGATTTTGTTTCATAAAAAAAGAGGGCCGAAGCCCTCTTTTATATTTTATGCGAATCGGTTCATTCTTATAGAACGTGAACAGAT
The DNA here is from genome assembly GCF_041474215.1 of Vibrio sp. 10N.222.52.C12. Classification (NCBI taxonomy): domain Bacteria; kingdom Pseudomonadati; phylum Pseudomonadota; class Gammaproteobacteria; order Vibrionales; family Vibrionaceae; genus Vibrio; species Vibrio sp. 10N.222.52.C12. Next base: position 32,699 of record NZ_JBFRTR010000007.1, on the reverse strand, counting down.
GCCGTGTTTGTAGTACCAGAAGCTACTAGAGCACCAGAAACCATAACTACGATGTCGCCTTTGTTACCTAGGCCAGATTGTAGAGCGATTTCTTTACCGTTGATGTAGAACGCGTCTGTGTTCTCGATAGAGTCAACAAGAACTGGCTTAACACCTTTAGTAAGAACTAGCTGTGCAGCTGTCTTTTCGTTAGTTGTTAGAGCTAGGATGTTTGCAGTTGGGAAGTACTTACGTACTGAACGTGCAGATTTACCGCCTTCAGTTGCAACAACGATTAGAGGAGCAGCTAGCTTCTCTGCTGTGTCTACAGCGCCTTTACATACTGCTTCAGTGATGCGTAGACGTGGGCTGTCTAGACGAGAACCTAGCTCAGCTTTAAGAGCTGAATCAGTACGGTTCGCGATTTGAGCCATGATAGTAACAGCTTCAACTGGGTACTTACCTTTAGCAGTTTCACCAGAAAGCATTACTGCATCAGTACCATCCATGATTGCGTTCGCAACGTCACCCGCTTCAGCACGAGTTGGACGTGGGTTGCTGATCATAGAGTCAAGCATTTGAGTTGCAGTGATAACCATCTTACGTGCACGGTTACACTTCTCGATCATCATCTTCTGAGCGAAGATTACTTCTTCAGCTGGGATTTCAACACCTAGGTCACCACGAGCAACCATGATGCCGTCAGAAGCTTCAAGGATTGAATCGAAGTTATCTACACCTTCTTGGTTTTCAATCTTAGAAATGATGTGGATGTTCTCGCCGCCGTTAGCGTTTAGAAGCTCACGGATTTCTTTAACGTCTTCTTCTTTACGGATGAAAGAAGCAGCAACGAAATCTACGCCTTGCTCACAACCAAACTTAAGGTCAGCTTTGTCTTTCTCAGAAAGAGCAGGAAGTTGAACAGAAACGCCAGGAAGGTTAACACCTTTGTTTTCGCCTAGAGCACCGTTGTTAAGAACTTTACACTTAACTTCAGTTTCTGTTGTTGCGATAACTTCCATTTCGATTAGGCCGTCATCAACAAGGATAGTGTTACCTGCTGTTAGGTCTTTAGCGAAACCTAGGTAAGTTACTGCTACTACGTCTTTGTTACCAACAACTGTTGCGTCAGTTGTGAAAGTGAACTCTTGACCAGCTACTAGATCTACGTCGTTACCATCTTCAAGTTTGATAGTACGGATTTCTGGACCTTTAGTATCTAGAAGGATAGCAAGTTGCTCACCTTTGTTTTCCATTACTTTACGGAAGTTCGCGATACGAGTGCCGTGCTCTGCGAAATCACCGTGAGAGAAGTTAAGACGCATAACGTTCATGCCAGCATCTACTAGTTCAGTTAGCTTCTCTACAGATTCAGTTTTAGGGCCAATCGTACATACGATTTTGGTCTTTTTCATGGAAGGTACTCTCCGGTAAGTATTGTTACAATTTGAAATTTATTTAAGTTCTGAAGATTGGTCCGCTACATCAACATTTTGTGCCTGTTGTGTAAAAGCGCGGGACTTCCAATATGTCCTTCAGAGTTGTAAGTCTTTCATCAATTTTAGTCATTTTATGACTAAAAGATTTTGATTCAATATCGGTTTTCTGTGACTTACCCCACTATATAGGGGGTAGGTTGCAAAAAAATAACAGTCAGTTTTGTAATTTTTTTTCTTTTCGGGTGCGGATTCTACCACCTAATGAGTTCAATATCACTGCTTAACAATTGTCTTAGGACAAGGTTTTATCGCTATTTATTAATTTTTTGGATCAAAATAAATGGACTAAATAGTTTCGTTGTAACTATAATATGTTTCATATCGAAACTTAATGGCCTTTTTTAAATGTCGAAACGAAACACCCAGCTCAGAAGACATGCAATTTCTAACCTAGTGAATGAAAAAGGGGAGGTTAGTGTTGATGAATTATCCGCTAAGTTCGAAACCTCAGAAGTCACTATTAGAAAGGACTTGGCGTCTTTAGAGAAAAACGGTCAGCTTTTACGCCGTTATGGTGGTGCGATTTCGTTACCGAAAGAGGTTGTCAACGAAGAACTGGGTCAACAAGTTTCGACTCGAAAGATTTCATTGGCAAAAGCCGCTGCAGATTTAATTCGCGACCATAACCGCATCGTGATCGATAGTGGCAGTACGACCGGTGCTCTAATTCAGCAGCTTAATGCTAAGCGTGGCTTGGTTGTTATGACCAACTCATTGCACGTTGCTAATGCGCTTAATGAGCTTGAAAGCGAGCCGACGTTATTAATGACTGGCGGCACTTGGGATACCCATTCGGACTCTTTCCAAGGCAAAGTTGCAGAGTCGGTACTTCGTGCTTACGATTTTGACCAACTATTTATTGGGGCTGATGGTATCGACCTCGATAGAGGCACAACCACGTTTAACGAACTGGTTGGCCTGAGCAAAGTAATGGCTGAAGTGTCACGAGAAGTGATCGTGATGGTTGAGTCGGAAAAGGTGGGACGAAAGATCCCGAACTTAGAGCTGGCATGGGAACACATTGACATCTTAATTACCGATACAGACTTAGGCGAAGAATCCAAAGCAAGTATCGAATCACATGATGTTCGAGTGATCCTGACCGATCCAGCGTAAAAACAAATTTAAGTATTATGCATTTACCTTCCTATAATTGATCTTAATGAAGATTTGGCCTTTGCTTGCTGCCAATAGGAATAAAACAAAATTGATGGAGTGAAACTATGTGTGGAATTGTTGGTGCAGTAGCACAGCGTGATGTAGCTGAAATTTTAGTAGAAGGCCTTCGTCGTCTAGAATACCGTGGCTACGATTCAGCTGGTGTCGCTGTAGTCGATACTGAATCTAACCTAACTCGTGTACGCCGTCTAGGTAAAGTACAAGAGCTAGCTGACGCAGTAGAAGAGCAACAAGTGATTGGTGGTACAGGTATCGCTCATACACGTTGGGCGACACACGGTGAGCCGTCTGAAGCGAACGCACACCCACACATGTCTGGTGATATTGCCGTTGTACACAATGGCATTATCGAAAACCACGAAGCACTGCGCGCTATGCTGCAAGAGCGTGGTTACGTATTTACTTCACAAACGGATACAGAAGTTATTGCTCACTTAGTTGAGTGGGAACTTCGCACTTCAGCTTCTTTGGTTGAAGCGCTACAGAAAACAGCAAAACAATTAGACGGTGCGTACGGCACGGTTGCGGTTGATCGTAAAGATCCTAGCCGTATCGTTGTAGCTCGTTCTGGTAGCCCGATCGTTATCGGTTTTGGTGTCGGCGAGAACTTCCTTGCTTCTGATCAACTGGCGCTACTGAGCGTAACTCGTCGCTTCATGTACCTAGAAGAAGGTGATGTTGCTGAGGTAACTCGTCGTGATGTTACGGTATTTGATGTAGCGGGTGAGCGTGTTGAGCGTGAAATCGTTGAGTCAAACGCTGAACACGACGCAGGTGACAAAGGTCAATACCGCCACTTCATGCAGAAAGAGATCTTCGAGCAGCCAACAGCGCTGATCAATACAATGGAAGGCCGTATCTCTGACACTTCGGTTATCACTAACGCGATCGGCGTTAAAGCTGAAGAGATCCTAAGCAAGGTTGAACACGTGCAGATCATCGCATGTGGTACGTCTTACAACTCAGGCATGGCAGCGCGTTACTGGTTTGAATCTCTAGCTGGCGTAAGCTGTGACGTAGAGATTGCTTCTGAATTCCGTTACCGTGATTTCGTTGTTCGTCCGAACAGCCTATTGGTGACTCTGTCTCAATCTGGTGAAACGGCGGATACGCTTGCTGCACTTCGTCTTGCAAAAGAGAAGGGTTATATGTCTGCAATGACTATCTGTAACGTTGCGGGTTCTTCACTGGTTCGTGAATCTGATTTTGCCTTCATGACTCGCGCAGGAACAGAGATCGGTGTTGCTTCTACTAAAGCTTTCACAACTCAACTAGCAGCGATGCTGATGATGGTAACGTCAATTGGTCGTCTACAAGGTCGTATCAATGAAGAAAAAGAAGCGGAAATCGTTCAAGCACTTCACCAACTGCCTGCTGATATCGAGAAAGCATTAGCGTTCGATAAAGAAATTGAAGCACTGGCACCTGATTTTGCTGATAAGCATCACACACTGTTCTTGGGTCGTGGTGAGTTCTACCCAATCGCGATGGAAGCGTCTCTTAAACTGAAAGAGATCTCTTACATCCACGCAGAAGCATACGCAGCTGGTGAGCTTAAGCACGGTCCTTTGGCTCTTATCGATGCAGATATGCCTGTAGTCGTTATTGCACCAAGCAACGACTTGCTAGAGAAGCTGAAATCGAACGTTGAAGAAGTGCGTGCTCGTGGCGGTCTACTTTACGTATTCGCTGATGAAGATGCGGGCTTTGAAAGCGATGAGAACATGAAGATCATCAAGATGCCTCACGTAAGTGAAGTAACAGCGCCTATCTACTACACAGTACCGATGCAGCTGCTGTCTTACCATGTCGCACTAATAAAAGGTACCGACGTTGACCAACCTCGTAACCTAGCGAAAGCGGTAACAGTTGAGTAATCGACAGCTTACCTAAGATATAGATAATAAGAAGCCCATCCTGTGATGGGCTTTTTTATGTCTGTTACTTAACGATCAGTGTTAGAGCTAGCTGTAGCGTCATTAAGCGCTCAGTGCTTGCTCTAGGTCAGCCAAGATATCGTCAATGTGCTCGATACCTACTGATAGGCGAATCATCTCCGGTGATACACCGGCTTGTTTCTGTTCAGCTTCGCTTAGTTGACGGTGTGTCGTCGAAGCTGGGTGACAAGCGAGAGATTTCGCATCGCCAATGTTAACTAAGCGCTTGAAGATTTGCAGTGCATCATAGAAGCGAACACCGGCTTCATAACCGTCTTTTAAACCAAAAGATAGAATAGCCGATGGCTTACCCTGCATGTATTTTTCAGCAAGCGGGTAGAATTCTGAGCTAGGCAGACCAGCGTAGCTTACCCAACTGACTTTTTCGTGTTGGCTGAGGTATTCTGCCACTTTCAATGCATTCTCTGTGTGTCGCTCCATACGTAACGACAATGTCTCCAAGCCTTGCATCAACATGAAAGCATTCATTGGCGACAGTGCTGCACCTGTATTACGTAGGGGAACCGTTCTAGCTCGACCAATAAACGCAGCCTCACCAAATGCCTCGGTATAAACCACGCCATGATAAGAAGGCTCTGGCTGATTAAAAACAGGGAAGCGCTCTTTGTGCTCTGCCCATGGGAATTTTCCTGAATCGACAATCACGCCACCTAACGTTGTACCGTGACCACCCACGTATTTGGTTAGTGAGTGCACCACGATGTCAGCACCAAAATCGATAGGTTTACACAGCACAGGCGTCGCCACCGTGTTATCAACAATCACAGGTACACCTTGTGCGTGAGCAAGTTCAGCAACACGCTCTAAGTCGATAATATTACCTGCTGGGTTACCGATACTTTCGCAGTAAACCGCCTTGGTTTTTTCGTCAATCAGTGCCGCTAAGCTTTCTGGTTTATCGTCTTTAGCAAAACGAACTTCGATCCCTTGGTTTGGCAGCATATGAGCAAATAGGGTGTAAGTACCACCGTAAAGCTGAGGTGTTGAAACAATGTTGTCACCGATTTGCGCCAACGTCTGAATCGCATAGTTGATCGCAGCACTGCCCGCACTTACCACTAAGCCTGCGATACCTCCTTCTAAGGCGGCCATGCGTTTTTCTAACACATCATTGGTTGGGTTCATTATGCGAGTGTAGATATTGCCTGGCACCGCAAGGTTGAAGAGGTCGGCGCCGTGTTGTGCGTCATCGAATTCGTACGCGACGGTTTGGTAGATTGGAGTGGCAACCGATTTGGTTGTTGGATCAGTGTCGTAACCGAAGTGAATCGAGAGTGTTTCGTCTTTCATGAGTCTTCCCTGAACTATTGAGCGATTTATGTACTCTCATATTGCCGATTTTTTTATAAAAGAAAAGTATGTTTAGTCACAGAGAGGCAATTGGAATTGTGTGCGGGACGATTCGTTTTTGGTTCGGAAGTGCAGGGTGTGATTGGTACTGAATCAGAAAAGCAAAAAGCCAGAGCAGCGTGAACTGTTCTGGCTTTTCTAAATTTGGTGGCCCCTCCCAGATTTGAACTGGGGACCGAACGATTATGAGTCGTGCGCTCTAACCACTGAGCTAAGGGGCCGTAGGGCATAGATTATAGGGGAAGCATTCAGTGGTGTCTAGACACTATAAGGGGCAATTCCGCTTACATCTTAGCCACTTAAATCACACAGATAAAAAAAAGGTGAGCCAACGCTCACCTTTTCTTATTTATGCTTAAAAGCTAACCACACTTGAGTGTGCGATTACTCGTCTAGGAAGCTACGCAGAGTTTCTGAGCGGCTTGGGTGACGAAGTTTACGTAGTGCTTTTGCTTCGATCTGACGGATACGTTCACGAGTTACGTCGAACTGTTTACCAACCTCTTCAAGAGTGTGGTCAGTGTTCATGTCGATACCGAAACGCATACGCAGTACTTTAGCTTCACGAGGTGTTAGGCCTGCAAGAACGTCTTTAGTTGCACCGCGTAGGCTGGTTGCCGTTGCAGAGTCTAGAGGTAGTTCTAGCGTTGTATCCTCGATGAAATCACCTAGGTGCGAATCTTCGTCGTCACCGATTGGTGTCTCCATTGAGATTGGCTCTTTAGCGATTTTCAGTACTTTACGGATCTTGTCTTCAGGCATTTGCATGCGTTCAGCCAGTTCTTCCGGAAGTGGTTCACGACCCATCTCTTGTAGCATTTGACGAGAGATACGGTTTAGTTTGTTGATCGTTTCGATCATGTGAACCGGAATACGGATAGTACGAGCTTGGTCGGCAATCGAACGAGTGATTGCTTGACGGATCCACCAAGTAGCGTAAGTAGAGAACTTGTAACCACGACGGTATTCAAACTTATCTACCGCTTTCATCAGACCGATGTTACCTTCTTGGATTAGATCCAGGAATTGTAGACCACGGTTTGTGTACTTCTTAGCAATCGAGATTACTAGACGTAAGTTCGCTTCAACCATCTCTTTCTTCGCACGACGAGCTTTCGCTTCACCGATAGACATACGACGGCTGATATCTTTGATGCTTTGAACAGTAAGAGACGTTTCACGTTCGATCATATCCAGTTTTTGGATAGAGCGACGGATGTCGTGCTCGTTACGTTTGATCTTTTCTGCGTATGGCTTGTCTGAAGCAAAAACTTCATCCAACCATGCTTCGCTAGATTCGTTACCAGTAAATAGAGCAATGAAAGATTTCTTCGGCATTTTGCCGTACTCAACCGTTTGACGCATGATTAGGCGTTCTTGAGTACGTACGCGATCCATAGAGTTACGCAGTTCGTTTACTAGGTAATCAAACTGTTTTGGTGTTAGACGGAACTCTTTGAATACGTCTTGCATCATTGTCGTTGCAAGCGTTGCTTTCGGGCTTTCATGGCCGTACTCGTTGATCGCTAGCTGACGGTTCTGGTAGCTAGTACGAAGCGCTGTGAACTTCTCAAGAGCAAGCTCAGGATCGATACCTGTATCTTCTTCTTCCTCTTCCTCGTCGTCTTCAGCGTCTTCTTTGTCTTCGTCTTCCAGATCAGTTTCAGCAAGTTCTGAACCGATGTGAGTCGCCGTTGGCGCAGCTGTGCCATCGTCGTCTGGGTCAACAAAGCCATTGATTAGGTCTGTTAAGCGAATCTCTTCTGCTTGTACGCGGTCAAACTGTTCCAAGATGTATGGAATAGTGCCTGGGTACTCAGCAACCGATAGTTGAACTGTATTGATACCATCTTCAATACGTTTTGCAATGTCGATTTCGCCTTCACGAGTCAGTAGTTCAACCGTACCCATTTCACGCATGTACATACGAACTGGGTCAGTAGTACGGCCAATCTCGCTCTCTACGCTTGAAAGCGCAGCAGCAGCAGCTTCAGCTGCATCTTCATCTATATTGGCATCGTCATCATTAAGAGCTAGATCATCAGCATCAGGTGCAGTTTCTACTACCTTGATACCCATGTCGTTAATCATTTGAATGATGTCTTCTACCTGTTCAGAATCCACGATTTCTGCAGGTAGGTGGTCGTTTACTTCGGCGTAGGTCAGATAGCCTTGTTCCTTGCCTTTAATAACAAGTAATTTTAGCTGTGACTGCGGATTTTGATCCATAGATGATATCCAACTTCAGGTCTGGTGAAGGACGTTGCATTCTCAAATGCAAACCAATTATGTTAACAAATTTATTAAATGCTGACTAATCAAACAGGGTTACGCTTTTAGATCTAGCATTAAAGCTAGTAGCTCCCTTTTTTCTTCGGCTGATAAACCGACACTTCTTGCTTTGGCCTGCAGGTTTTCAATTTGTTTTTCAACGCACTGGGCAAGGATATTGTCCAATGAATCTAAAAATATGTCTTCTTGATTGTCTTCGTCGAGGGGGATTTCCCAGCTCGCGAGACGAGACAGAAGTGCCTCATGTTTATTATGTCGCCAATGCTCTAATAATTGGCCTGTGTTGATATGGGGATGCGCGTGGCATTTATCAAGTACTTCGACGAATAAACTTAGCCCAGGCAATTGTAAGCCTTTGACACTTGATAAATCCGGTACCATATCAGCATAGCTCGGATTTTGGATAAGCAAAGCGATAACTTCACGCATTGGAGTGCGTTTCAGCTCTTTATGCGGTTGAGGTGTCGGGTTCTGTGTATGAACACGCGCACGTCGCAATTGATTATCAAATCCAGTTCGCTCATCGAGCAGTTTTTCGAGCAATTCTTGGAAGTAACTGTCAGGGATTTTATTAATCAAGGCGCTGGCGTGTGCACGCAGTGCTGATTTCCCTTCGGTTGTTCCCAAGTTTAACTTGTGTATTTCAATCAGGTTATCGAACAAATAGGTCGAAAGCGGTGTCGCATTTTGAACAAGCTGTTCGAAAGCGGCTTTGCCGTGTTCTCTTATATAGCTGTCTGGGTCTTCACCGTCGGGCAAGAATAGAAACTTGAGTGTGTTACCGGTTTTCAGGTACTCAAGGGCATTTTCTAGTGCGCGCCACGCGGCTTCTTTACCTGCTCGGTCACCATCGTAACAACAAACCACTGTGCTGGTTTGGCGGAACAGCATTTGAACGTGGTCACCGGTTGTCGATGTGCCCAGTGATGCTACTGAGTAATCAACACCATATTGCGCTAATGCCACGACATCCATGTAACCTTCAACCACAAGTATTTGCGGCGGTTCACGGTAGGCTTGCAGCACTTCATAAAGGCCGTAAAGCTCTTTACCTTTATGGAAGATAGGCGTTTCTGGTGAGTTGAGATATTTTGGAGTACCGTCTTCTAATACACGACCACCAAAACCAATCACACGGCCACGACGATCGCGAATCGGGAACATTACGCGTCCACGGAATCGGTCGTATCGGTTACCTTTATCGTTCTCAATTAACATGCCGCCAGTTACGAGCATGTCTTGGGCTTCTTTCTGTTGGCCAAAGTTCTTACGAACTAAGTCCCACTCATCGGCCACATAACCAATGCCAAACTTCTGGACGATCTCGCCCGAAAGGCCACGATTCTTTAGGTAATCAATCGCAGGTTTGTTGGCTGATATTTTCAGTTGAGAGCGGTAAAAATTACTGATGCCGCCCATCAAATCGTAGAGGTTACGTTTTTGTTCGCTGTTGGCTCTTGGTGCTGTTGATATCTCGCCGCTACGTTGCTCTCTAGGAACATCGAGGCCTAAGAAAGAGGCAAGCTCTTCAATCGCTTCAACAAAATCGAGACGTTCGAACTCCATAATGAAGTCGATAGCATTACCGTGTACGCCACAACCAAAGCAGTGATAAAACTGTTTTTCTTGGCTTACGCTAAAAGAAGGGGTCTTTTCGTTGTGGAATGGGCAACAAGCACCATAGTTTTTGCCTTTTTTCTTAAGTTTCACGCGTGCGTCCACTATGTCGACAATGTCGAGACGCGCTAGGAGATCATCAATGAAACTACGCGGGATGTGTCCTGCCATAAAACCTTAGAAAAATGCACTAACTGAGAGTGTGGATAATAATAGTTTGAATAGGTTACAGATACAAACAAGCCGTGCGTTCCGAAGGATTGCACGGCTTGTTGCAATTTGATTTGGGATTAAGCGAGTTTAGAACGAACTAAACCACTAACTTTACCCATATCTGCACGCCCTTGAATTTGTGGTTTCAAGATAGCCATTACTTTACCCATGTCTTGCATGCCCGCTGGTTGAGCTTCGGCGATTGCGCTATCAAGTAGTGCAATAACTTCTTCATCACTTAGCGGTTGAGGCATAAAGCCTTCAAGTACCGTAATTTCTGCTTTTTCCACGTCAGCAAGATCTTGACGATTTGCTGATTCATATTGAGCAACAGAATCGCGACGTTGCTTAACCATTTTAACTAATACAGCAAGAATGTCGTCGTCGTTCAGAGTGATCCGTTCGTCAACTTCACGTTGCTTAATTGCTGAAAGAGCTAAGCGGATAGTGCCAAGGCGCGGTTTGTCCTTGGCTTTCATCGCTAATTTTTGCTCTTCTTTGAGTTGTTCAATAAGAGCCATAACTCAGTCCTTATGGATTAAGTTATTAGTACAGGCGAACGCGACGTGCGTTTTCGCGAGCTAGCTTCTTAGCGTGACGCTTTTGAGCTGCTGCTTTAGCGCGTTTGCGAACTGTAGTTGGCTTTTCGTAGTGCTCGCGACGGCGAACTTCAGAAAGGATACCTGCTTTTTCACAAGAGCGCTTGAAACGACGTAGTGCAACGTCGAACGGTTCGTTTTCACGTACTTTAACTATTGGCATATGCCTTTCACCTCAGGGGTTATTCATTATCGCTGGCTACTCAGTACCAAATCAGAGAAGTTACCCATCGAGCTAACTCTCTATTCGCGTTTGGCCATTAACCAGCTTGATCAAAAATGGTGCGGAATTTTAATCCGATCACAGTGGCTTTGTAAAGCACTTTGTCGATTATAGTCTGTACAATATTTGTTTGAAGAGCTTAGGCAGGGTAATATTGCGCTAATTTCCCATTTTAGACGAAAGCGTGCCGAGAAAATTATGCGCATTATTGGTATTGAAACCTCTTGTGATGAAACAGGAATCGCGATTTATGATGATGAGCAAGGGCTGCTTTCTCATCAATTATATAGCCAAGTAAAGCTGCACGCCGATTACGGTGGTGTGGTACCTGAGCTAGCTTCACGTGACCACGTGAAAAAAACAATTCCTCTTATTAAAGCGGCATTAGCAGAAGCGAACCTAACGTCGAAAGACATTGATGGTGTGGCTTACACAGCTGGCCCTGGTTTAGTGGGCGCTCTACTGGTTGGTGCAACGATTGGTCGCAGTATTGCTTATGCGTGGGGGGTGCCTGCTGTGCCTGTTCACCATATGGAAGGTCACCTTCTTGCGCCAATGTTAGAAGACAATCCACCTCCATTCCCATTTGTGGCTCTGCTGGTTTCTGGCGGCCATACCATGATGGTAGAAGTGAAAGGTATTGGTGAATACCGAATCCTTGGTGAATCGATTGATGATGCAGCGGGTGAAGCGTTTGATAAAACCGCGAAACTGATGGGCTTAGATTACCCTGGTGGTCCATTGCTATCTCGCTTGGCAGAAAAAGGCACTCCGGGTCGTTTTAAGTTCCCGCGTCCAATGACCGATCGTCCGGGTTTAGATATGAGCTTTTCTGGTCTGAAGACGTTCGCAGCGAATACCATTCGTGATAACGATAATGATGACCAAACTCGTGCTGATATTGCTTACGCGTTTCAAGAAGCCGTTTGTGCAACCTTAGTAATCAAGTGTAAGCGTGCCTTGGTTGAAACGGGCATGAAACGTATAGTGATTGCTGGCGGTGTAAGTGCCAACAAACAACTGCGCGTTGAGCTTGAGGCGCTTGCTAAGAAAGTCGGTGGTGAGGTGTACTACCCACGCACTGAGTTCTGTACAGATAACGGTGCGATGATCGCTTATGCGGGCATGCAGCGCCTAAAGAATGGCGAAACGGCTGATTTGTCTGTTCATGCCACACCGCGTTGGCCTATTGACCAGCTAGAGCCAATTGCGTAATTGACTATAGTGTTTCGATAAACGGTCGCCTTGTGCGGCCGTTTTTATATCCTAGCTTACCGACCGTATGTCGATAAATAATTGCTGATAGAGATTAGGGAAGAAAATGAACAAGTTCACAGTAGACAATCAATCGATGGCGTACCTAGATGAAGGTCAAGGCCCTGTTGTTGTACTCGGCCACAGCTACCTTTGGGATAGTGCAATGTGGAAGCCGCAGATCGAAGCATTAAAAACTCAGTATCGCTGTATTGTTCCAGAGCTTTGGTCTCACGGTGAGTCTCAAGCTGCACCCGCTTCGATGCGTAACTTGAAAGATTACGCTCAGCACGTTTTGGCTCTGCTTGATCATTTAGAGATCGAAGAATTCTCAGTGGTTGGCTTATCGGTTGGCGGTATGTGGGGAACAGAGTTAGCGGAACTTGCACCTGCACGTATTAAGTCTTTGGTTCTAATGGATACTTTTGTGGGTTTAGAACCAGAGGTTGCTCACGCTAAGTACTTCAGCATGTTAGATACCATCACTCAAACCAAGACGGTTCCTCAGCCAATTGTTGAAGCGGTTGTTCCACTGTTCTTCGCTAATGATACGCAAACCAACACGCCAGCTTTAGTTGAAGGTTTTACTCAGCAGTTATCAGCTCTTGAGGGCGACAACGCTGAAGAAGTGGCGCGCATTGGTCGAATGGTGTTTGGACGTCGCGATATGATTGAATCGGTAGAGAACTTTGCTCTGCCTGTTTTGATTGCTGTAGGCCAAGAAGATAAACCACGTCCGGTACTTGAGTCATACCTAATGCACGATTGCATTACGGGCAGTGAATTAGTGGTGATTCCTGGCGCAGGTCATATTAGCTCGTTAGAGCAACCAGAGTTTGTGAACACAATGCTGAAGACGTTTTTAGATAAACATCTGCTATAAGCTTTAAATACTGAATATTATGGTTCGGCTTAGACGTGACAGTTTAAGCCGATTTTTTTTGTCCGAGTTTTGGTTCGCTGCCATCGAGTAGGCGGCGGATATTCTGATGGTGACGCAACACGATCAAACAACACAACATGGCTACAGGCAATGTGTATTGAGGTTTGACTAACCAAGCGTAGAAAGGGGCAAGTAGCACAGTAACCAGTGCCGCTAAAGAAGAGTAACGAAACAAAAACGCGACCACTAACCAAGTCGCCATGATCATTCCGGTTAGATCGAATCCTATTGGGGCGATAGCGCCAAGTGCGGTTGCCACGCCTTTACCACCTTTGAAGTGGAAGAAGATCGGATACATATGGCCAAGACACGCCGCAATTGCCACAACCCCAAGAATGATTGGGTCGATCTTGAGGTAGTAGCCAAGCCAGACAGGGATAGTGCCTTTCAGCATGTCACACAAAAGGACGGCAGCTGCTGCGCCTTTACCGCCAACACGCAGGACATTGGTTGCTCCTGGGTTGTTAGAACCTACTGTTCGAGGATCTGGGAGCCTCAAAACTCGGCATATCAAGACCGCACTAGAGATTGAACCTAGTAAGTAGGCAGCAATGATCATGATAAGTGCCAATGGGGTCATGTCTGTCCTTTAACGGTTATACGCCTAACGATGGGAAAATAATGCTCAATCCAAGAGTAATTGATATCATATCTCGAATTACGCAAATAATACGTTTTTTTCCCCAATTTGGGTATCCGACCTCTAAAAGGACAAGTCATGGCACTGGATAAAGTTTTCATTGAGCAGCTAGAAGTAATTACAACGATCGGTGTTTACGATTGGGAGCAAGAGATCAAACAGAAACTGGTGCTTGATATTGAAATGGCTCATGACAACCGCCCAGCAGGCAAGAGTGATGATGTGGTTGATGCTTTGGATTATTCGAAAGTGAGCACTGCAGTACTTGAGCACATTGCAAATGGCCGTTTTCTACTCGTAGAACGTGTTGCTGAAGAAGTCGCAGAGCTTATTATGACTCAGTTCTCTGTGCCGTGGATTAAAATCCGATTGGCTAAACCTGGCGCAGTGCCACAAGCAAAAGCCGTTGGTGTGATCATCGAACGAGGTCAAGCATGACAGTAGCCTATGTTGGTGTTGGCACGAACATAGACCGCGACAAGCATGCAAGGGTGGCATGGACAGAGCTTCAATCGTTAGGGACTAACCTTAAATGCTCTAAAATCTATCACTGTGAGCCCGTCGGTTTTAATAGCCATCCGTTTTATAACTTTGTGATAGAGCTCGACACGTCACTCTCATTGACTGAATTTTCACAGCAGCTGCGTAAAATTGAGTTTAAATGGGGTCGCTCTCAAGATGCGCACAAACTACAAGATCGAAAACTCGATCTTGATATTGTGCTGTTTGGAGAGGAGGTTTCTGAGTGTGAACCAGAATTACCACGCAGTGATATCTACAAATATCCTTTTGTAACACAGCCGCTTTATGATCTTTGTCCTGCGCGAGTGATCCCGCAAGACGGAAGAACCGTCAGTGAAATATGGCAGAAGATGCAGCAATTAGACTCGCTCTCTGTCGTAGATATAAAACTATAATTTTTAAGGTAAGTAATGAGTTATTTTGAAGCGTTTATATTGGCGTTGGTGCAAGGCTTTACAGAGTTTTTACCTATTTCCAGTTCTGCACACCTAATCCTTCCTTCAGCTGTTTTAGGCTGGGAAGATCAAGGTTTGGCTTTTGATGTCGCTGTCCACGTTGGTACTTTGGCAGCTGTTGTTATCTATTTCCGTAAAGAAGTGGTCTCTCTGTTGAGCGCATTCTTTGGTTCAGTGTTTAAAGGCGATCGTAGTAAAGAAGCGAAGTTAGCGTGGATGATCATTCTCGCGACGATTCCTGCGTGTATCTTTGGCTTGTTGATGAAAGATATTGTTGAGCTTTACTTACGCAGTGCGTGGGTGATCGCGACGACAACGATTATCTTTGGTCTATTGTTATGGTGGGTGGACAAGAACTCAAGCCTGCGCGATGACGAATACCAAGCGGGTTGGAAAAAGGCGCTGTTTATTGGTCTTGCTCAAGCAATGGCGATCATTCCGGGCACGTCTCGTTCTGGCGCAACCATTACCGCGGCGCTTTACCTTGGTTTCACACGTGAAGCGGCGGCTCGATTCTCTTTCTTGATGTCTATCCCAATCATCACTCTGGCGGGTGGTTATTTAGGTCTTAAGTTGGTGACAAGCGGTGATCCAATCCATGTTGGCACTTTGCTAACGGGCGTGGCGGTGTCTTTCATCAGTGCTTACATCTGTATCCACTTTTTCTTGAAGCTTATCTCTCGTATGGGCATGACACCGTTCGTTATCTACCGCCTGATTCTAGGTTGTGGTCTGTTTGCTTTCTTAATGATGCAGTAACAGACACAGGCAACGGTCTCGCTGTAAGAATTGAAACAAAAGGCCCGCTTAACTGCGGGCTTTTTATACGTTTTAGGTAGAGCGGCGACGATTAACTGCTAGCGAGTTCTGATAGGGCGTTTTCAATTGCGATGGCTCTGCGTTTCTCTTGTTCTTCTCGAATATCTTTGCCTTTAAAACCATCGGTAATGATCGCTTTTACTTCGACTTGAAGCGCCGCTTGGTAGGCGACTTCAAAGCGCGCTTTTTGAGGATAAGGCTGATCTTCTAATCCTTTTCGGCCTGCGTGGTCGGCCTGGCAGCAAAGTAGTATATCGTCGAGCCTATCTGGCTTACGCCAAACATCGAACTTGTTGAGAACCTTGAGAAAGGTGGTTGGTTTGAGCTCGCCTGCGCGGTGGATATTAGAATGTTGCTCGCACACTAACAACGCAAGGTCTCTGAATTCATTGGGCACTCTGACTCTTTCACACAGCTTCTTAATGATTTTTAAGCCTGTATGGCAATGCATTTTGTGGCTTGGCCATTCAGCTTGTGGTGTGACGCCTTTACCTAAATCATGTACTTGAGCGGCAAAACGCACGGGTAACGATGAGCTTAATCGCGCAGCTTGCTGAGCAACCATCAGAGTGTGAATGCCCGTGTCGATCTCAGGGTGCCACTTTTCCGGTTGAGGTACACCAAACAGCGCGTCAATTTCAGGCAACACAACAGCCAATGCACCACACTCTTTAAGTATCGAAAGGAATACTTCAGGGTGCGGAGTACTAAGGGATTTATGCCACTCTTGCCAAACTCGTTCGGCAGTGAGATGTGCCAGTTCACCGGATTGAACTATCTCGCTCATCATCACCATGGTTTCTGGTGCAACCGTAAAGTTGAGGTGATGGAGTTTGGCGGCGAAGCGAGCCACACGCAGCACACGAAGAGGATCTTCAACAAAAGCGTCCGAGACGTGCCTTAGAATACGATCAGAGAGATCTTTTTGGCCATGGTAAGGATCGTAAAGCTGGCCTTTATCGTCTTGAGCAATGGCGTTGATGGTCAGATCTCGACGCATCAGGTCTTCTTCCAAACTCACGTCTGGCGCGAAGTAACATTCGAAGCCTGTGTAACCAGAGCCTGATTTTCTCTCAGTGCGAGCCAGTGCGTGCTCTTCTTTGGTTTTTGGGTGCAAGAATACCGGGAAATCTTTTCCCACAGCAGTAAAGCCAAGGTTTTCCATCTCTTGAGGGGTACTCCCTACCACGACCCAATCTCTATCATAACTATCAATATTGAGCAGCTTATCGCGCACTGCTCCACCGACTAGATAGCGTTGTAGCCCGTTGTCTTTTGGTAGGCTATCGTAAATTTGCAACTTATCACCTCGAAATGTTTTATCACTGCTGGACTTTACTGCAAGCAATGGTACTTTCCATTAATCGTAATTATAGGGCAGCACATGTATAAGGAATATTTTGGCTTCGTTGAGATGCCATTTTCGATTGTACCAAATTCTCGCTACTTGTTTTTGAGTCAGCGCCATCAAGAAGCGATGCAGAACCTACAAGCCGGTTTAGGCGAGGGTGGGGGCTTTGCGATGCTTACTGGTGAGGTTGGTACAGGGAAAACAACGGTCGCTAAGGCGATGTTGTCTTCATTGGATAGTCATACTCAGGCTGGCCTTATACTTAACCCTACGTTTTCAAATACGGATTTACTAGAAGCTATCTGCGATGAGTTTGAGGTCGAGTACCCAGAACAAGCATCGTTGAAACAGCTCAGTCAGGCTATTCATTATTTTCTACTTGATAGCCATGCCGAAGACATTCAAACCCTATTGGTGATCGATGAAGCCCAACACCTCGCTGCCGATGTGTTGGAGCAGTTACGCCTTCTAACAAACTTGGAAACCGACAATCGTAAGCTGTTAAAAGTACTGTTGGTCGGCCAGCCGGAATTACAACAGCACTTACAAACCACGCAGCTACGTCAGCTAGCACAGCGCATTACTGGTCGTTATCACTTACTGCCTCTTAATACCGAAGAAACGGGCAAGTACATCGCGTTTCGTTTGGAGACGGCGGGTGGCGAGCAGATGTTGTTTTCGAACCGTTCTATCAAGCTGATTGCTCAATATGCGCATGGTATTCCAAGGCTCATTAACTTGGTGTGTGATAAAGCACTGCAGTTGGCTTTTCATGACGGTGAGCAGCTACCGAGCAATGAAACGGTTAACCGAGCGTGTCAGCAGGTTATGTCCTTTCAGGCCGATGTGTATCACGTCGAGAAAGCTCTAACTTCTCGTGTCGCGCCTAAGTTATTCCAATACGCAGGGATTGCGACGTTAAGCGTTGGTCTTGCAATAGCGACCTTTAACTTCGCTCCAAGCTATATCAATGCTTGGTTGCCTACGGATGCATCAAATGGAGCAAAGACGGAAGTGTTAGCACGTACTCAGCGTTCTTTGGTATCAGATGTTCCTAAGTTGGTTGCTGAGCCAAAACCTGCCAAGTTTGAATTGCCACAACACATTCAACAACATTTGATGCAGGGGACCAATCGTTCTCTCGCTATCAAAGACTTGTATACGCTGTGGGGATATCAATCTTCACTGCGTGATGGATTGTGCTTAAGTGAGCCACAAAGTGTTTTTGTGTGTGAGCAGCAGCAGGCCAGTTTGGATACCTTGTTAGAACTTGGTGTTCCTGTGGTACTTAATCTCGACATAGACCAAAAACCAGTGTTTGCTGTGCTGTATGGCGTGTCTAAGGATTCTGTCGAGTTGCTGGTTAATGAAAAGCTCTTGGTGATGCCGAAGCAATCCTTAGAGCAAATCTGGCAAGGCGATTACGTCGCTATTTGGAAGCAGCCGCTGCGAGAGACCCTTAAAGAGGGCTATCAAGGTGAAGCGGTTGCTTTGCTTGATCTACTGCTTTCTGAAGTATTAGGAGAGGTTGTTTCCGGTAGTGATGTATTTGATTATGAGTTAAAAATGAAAATCGAAGCATTTCAAACGTGGCAAGGTATGTCTGTTGATGGCATTGCAGGTAAGCGCACCTTAGCAAGATTGCAGAGATTAGCTCAACTCGATTCGCCTAAGCTGATGTCACTAGAAGGGGGCGAAAGCTAATGTCACGTATTATGCACGAACTTAAACAGCCGTCTCACAAGCCATCTTCTATTAATCAGCACTCTCTTAGCAAACCAAGCTTCAAAGGCTACCAGAATCATCATGTTCCTAATTCTGCAAAAGGGATGAGCAACAAGCGAGGTTCATCGTTAGCGATGGGGCTACTCTTAATCTTGGTTCCTTCTTTGTTGGTGGGTGGCGTCTTGGCTTATCAATCGTATATCCAACAACAAGAAGCCGTGAACCAAGCTGCCAATGTCGCTCTGCCAGAATTTAAAACTGAATCAGACATTGAGCCTGAAATTGCGGATGCTGATATAGCAAGCATGGATGCCGTGTCTGAGGAAGAAGATGCCTTGTTCACCGTTCGCCCTGCACCGGCGAGCCAACCGTTGAAAGCATTGCCACGCCAAGAGATGTATGCACAGATTGATTCTGGCGCTAATCGTGCAAACACCGCTGGTGGCTCAGCAGTGATCTTCGCTAATGCTGATAACAACACTCAAATGACAGCCAGTTCTGAATCGTCATCCGTTCAGCCAGGCGCGAGTGATGAAACGACTGCTCTGCAATCAAGCACTGATCAGCAATCAAATAGTGACTTACAATCGGACAGTGATCTGCTGCAAGGGCTAGACCTCAGTGAGTTGCCACCTGATTTGGCATTGAAGCTTGAATCCATTATGGGGGAGCAACAAAGCGCTCCTGAGCCGATGGATTCTAGACCCTCAGGGCAAAGGGGTTCTCAGGTCATTGAGTTGGAAACGCACACCAATAGCTTATCAGGCGTCCTTCCTAAGTTAGACCTACAAACCCATATGTACTCGAGCAGCGAAACCAAGCGTTGGGTAAAAGTGAACGGTCAAGAAGTGGCGCAAGGAGATTGGATTGGACAAGACATTCAATTGCTGGAGATTAAGCCACAATCGGTGATCATAGAGTTCAATCAGCAGAAGATAGAAATCCCAGCTCTGTACGAGTGGAAAGGCTAGCGAGCTCTAAAGGTATCTAGATAACAGACAAATAAAAAGGAGCACCTCGGTGCTCCTTTTTGATCTTTGATACTGAATTTACTGTACCTAATACAAGCGTTACGTCTACGCCCAACCGTTTGGTGATTTTCTGCGACGAGGCATGATGTGTGGCAGAACAAGGCCTAGAAGTAGACCAATACCCGCAACACCACCACCGTACATGAAGTACTTCAATAGTAGGTCGTCTTTTTGAGTGTCTAGCTTAGCGCGCAGTTCACGGTTCTCTGTTTGAGAACTCGTTAGCTGTTGGCTAATTTCACTGTAGTTCTGTTCTAGTTCAGCAATCTGCTTGTTACGAGAATCTAGAGAGCTTGCTAGGCCAGCTTTTTCGCTGTCAGCACTCTGACGAGCATTCGCTAGCTTGCCTTTAACTTCCGTCAGCTCTTTCTCTAGCTTAGGCATACGCAGTGCCATGCTTTCTTGAGTGCTTACAAACTTGCTTTCAACCCAACCTTTACGGCCACGGTTGTCTTGAATTTGGGTGTAACCCGTACTCTTGTTAGTTTGTAGGAATGTAATCTTTTCACCAGCATCAACACTACCGATGATACGGAATGTGTTGTTTGGGCCAGAATGCATATAAGTAAATAGTTTGTCAGCAATATAACGGTCTTGTGCAAAGGCAGCTGGAGCCGCAAGCATTGCGAACAAAACTAAGCTAATCAGTTTTTTCACAGTAAATCCCTTAACGATTCAAATTGGGTAGGCGTATGAGTCAGCCTCAATCAGCAAATAATATTTAGTTTCTTTATGCGGTGCAACAAAGAAGGGAGGCAAAGCCTCCCTTTCTGTGCGTTTGAGTCAATAATGACATGGCATTTACATATCGTTACTGAAGCTCACACTGTTCTGACGCTAGTATTCACTAACGCAGTCGCGATTACATAGTAAACGCAGCTTGAATTCCGTAGAAGAACACAACAGCAAGTAGAGCACCTGCAGGTAGTGTCACAATCCAAGAAGCCACGATATTACGTACAACGCCTAAGTTTAGTGCTGCGATACCACGAGCAAAACCAACACCTAAAACAGCACCAACGAGTGTTTGTGTAGTAGAGATTGGAAGGCCAGTACCTGAAGCTAGTACAACCGTACATGCAGTTGCAAGTTGTGCAGCAAAGCCACGGCTTGGTGTTAGTTCTGTAATACCAGTACCAACGGTTGCCATTACTTTATGACCCATTGTTGCAAGACCAACAACGATACCGAATCCACCTAGAGGAAGAATCCACCATGCGATAGTACTCTTACCTGTGATTTCACCCATGTGCTCAACGGTTGAAACAACAGCAGACAGTGGACCAATCGCGTTCGCAACGTCGTTTGAACCGTGTGCAAATGCCATCGCACAAGCTGTGATAACCATGAGTACAGAGAAGATGCCTTCAACACCTGCAAAGCCGTGGTCTTCTTCGCGGTTAGCGAATTTCTTCTGGATGTATAGGTAACCGCCGATCATTACAAGCGCAGAAACGCCAGCAGCCCAAACCCATGCTTCAGTGTTGCTTAGGTGAAGACCAACGTGCTTAAGGCCTTTCTTGATGGTTACAAGTGCAATTACCATTGTTGTAATGAACATGTATACCGGTACAAAGCGTTTCGCGTTAAATAGCGGGTTCTCTGTATCAAAAATCAGTCGTTGAGCACTTACAAATATGACGTAAGCGAAGAAGCCGGAAATAACGGGTGTGATAATCCAACTACCCACAATACCTTGAACACTGTTCCAGTCTACAGCTTCAGTACCTACAGAAATACACGCAAAACCGATGATTGCACCGATGATTGAGTGAGTCGTAGAAACCGGCCAGCCCATGTAAGAAGCGAGAAGTAGCCATGTACCCGCAGCAAGAAGTGCTGACATCATGCCGTACACAAGTACATCTGGTTGATGAGCGAATAGAGACGTTTCGATAACACCTTTACGGATCGTGTCTGTTACTTCGCCGCCCGCAAGGTAAGCACCTGCGAATTCAAAGATCATTGCGATAATGATCGCTTGTTTAACGGTTAAAGCTTTAGAGCCTACTGAGGTGCCCATTGCGTTCGCAACGTCATTTGCACCAATACCAATAGCCATCAAGAAACCGAAAGCTGCTGCAACAATAATCAGGACAGTGCCGTAGTTAGCAAGGATATCCATCGTAATACCTAGTTGTTTGATAACAAGCGGAACAAATTTAGACGCAAAAAACCGCTCAGCGAGAGGAATACTCAGCGCATAAGTGGTTTGTTCAAAAAATGCTCTTCGTTATATGGTTAACGTATGATTTAAGATCGAGAAAGCATTACTTCAAGACGAGCGCCTACACGCTGTGCTTGATCTGCAATACCACCAACCCATTCAAGAATTTTGTATAAGAACATGATATCAACTGGATTCAGATCGCCTTCAATTGCCATTAGTTGTTGGCGTAGTTCGATCTGCATCGCATCCGTGTCATCTTCAATTACATCTAATTGATGAATCATTTCGGCAACGAGTGTTACTTCACGGCCTTTAAAGCCAGTCTCAAGTAATTCGTCTAATTCATTGATTACGTTTTGTGCTTGGTTCGCTGCATCTAGACAACGTTTAACGTAAGCGATGAAGTTTTCTTGCATAGGAGCAGGAATGACAAGTTGACGACCATATACACGGCCAGCAATGTCTTTCGCTAGGTTTGCGAGTTTGTCTTGTTGAGTTAATAGCTCCAACATATCGGTGCGATCAACTGGCATAAACAAACCACGAGGAAGTTTAAGGCGAATTTCACGTTTTAGTACGTCAGCTTCTTTCTCAAGGTGAGAAATTTGAGCTCGAATTTCTGATGCTTTTTCCCAGTCACCTTTTGAAGAAACTTCAAAGAAATTAACTAGGTGAGAACAACATTCGTTCACGCATACTACGTGACGCTGCAAAGGTTTAATTGGGGACTTTGCAAATAACCCCATAATTGTATTTACTGGCATGGTCATCCAACCTAATAAATAATAACCTTAAAACAACATACACCATATTCATGGTGAAATGTTAAGCGATGGCTACAAAGTCGCGCATGTTAACCTAATCAATCTCTCATTAAAACTGTTTTAGATCATCATAAGGGCGATATTTCTGACTTGCCGACTTTTCAAATTGGCAATATCCTGTCCCTATCTTCACAGAAAGGTATAACTATGGAAACCGAGATAGAACTGAAGTTTTTTGTTTCTCCTGAATTTTCAGAGACTTTACGCAATAAAATTGCTGAAACTAAAGTACTTCAGCACAGTTGTCGTGAGCTAGGTAACATCTACTTTGACACCGCTGACAACTGGCTACGTAAGCACGATACAGGCTTACGCATTCGACGCTTTGATGACGTATTTGTACAAACCGTAAAGACTGCTGGTCGTGTGGTTGCTGGCCTGCATCAAAGGCCTGAATACAATGCAGAACACGACAGCAACGAACCTAAGCTAGCCCTGCACCCAGAGGATATCTGGCCAACAGGTAAAGACATCGAAACGTTGCAAGCTGAGCTGACTCCTCTGTTCTCTACCAACTTCACGCGTGAGCAGTGGTTGATTGGTATGCCTGATGGTAGCCAAGTCGAGGTCGCATTCGATCAAGGCTTTGTTGAATCAGGCGACCTGCAAGAACCGATTTGTGAAGTCGAATTGGAACTTAAATCCGGTCAAACGGATGCGCTATTTACATTGTCTCGCCAATTCTGCGAACAAGGTGGTATGCGTTTGGGTAACCTAAGTAAAGCAGCTAAGGGTTACCGTCTTGCTCAAGGTTATCAAGGAGATGAAGTTACTCCTTTGACCTTAGTTGATACTGACAAAAGTGATACCGTTGAATCGTGTTTTATTCAATCTTTAGAGCATGCTCTCGCTCATTGGCATTATCACGAGCAGATTTTCACAGAGCGTCAATCGATTGAAGCTTTGCATGAGATCAGTCACTCGCTGAGTTTTATTCGCCAAACTTTCACTATCTATGGCGGCATTGTCCCTAGACGAGCAAGTGCGATTTTACGTCAAGAGTTGAAGTGGCTTGAGCAAGAGCTCGACTGGCTGAAAAGCTATGATCACTTCGAAGACTTGCTGGAAGATAAAGGCCATGTACTACGTAAACTCGATGCGCGTAAGTTCTTAGTCGCTGAGCTTAAAGAGATGCAAGAGCAACTGCCAGATCGTGAAGATCTGCTTACCTTGCTGAGCTCTGCTCGTTACACCGGTTTATTGTTAGATTTGAGCCGTTGGATCTTGTCTCGTGGCTGGCAGCCTTTCTTAGATGAGAAAGCGCGTGAGCAAATGGGTCGTGGTATCGAATGGTTTTCCGTGCAGCAACTCGATCGCACATGGGCAGACTTGATGGAAGCTTTCCCGCCAGAGCGAGTGATGACCAGCCAAGCGTATATTGAGCAGCAATACCGTTTGATGCGAAACCTATATTCTGGTGTTGGTTTCGCGAGTTTGTATGATGACGCTGAGCGAAACAGTTTCCGTTTACCTTGGGCCGATATGGTGCAAGGCATTGATGACTTGCTGGCACTTAAAACATTAGAGCCTTTGACTGAGAAGCTGGAAGGCGATGAGAAGCTTCAGCTAGAGCGTTGGTTAGCTCGTCAAGAAGTGTCCATTCTGCATGCGATGGAACAGACACGCCAAATCAGTGTTGAGGTTGAGCCATACTGGCAAGACTAAACTCGATACCTGTATCAATAGAAGTATGAATTTGAAAATAGGGCTCCGGCCCTATTTTTTTGTTTGTTGCTCAAGTTTTTCGAGTCGCTCTAAGATTTTCTGTTGCTGCTCGATGATCTTCTCAAGGTGTTTCTCTTTGTTTTCCGCTCGTTGATTCTCATGATGAGTTGGGGAGGTGATCAAAGAAGTAATCAAGCCTGAAATCATACCAAACACACCGACACCACAGATGATCACCATTGAAGCCACTAACTGACCGGAAGTTGTCACTGGGTAATGGTCGCCATAACCCACAGTACTGATGGTCACAAACGCCCACCATAAAGCATCATGACCTGTAGTGATGTTGGCGTTCGGATCTTTGTGTTCCAATAGCAGGATCGTGCCAGCACCGATAGTCAGTAAGATCACCAAAAGCAGAATGATGGAAGCGAAAGTGGTCTCTTTCCTATTACGAAATAACTCTCTGAAAATACGTTTACTTGAACGCAGAACTAAGATGACTCGCAGAATTTGAAAAATACGGGCGAAACGAAGAGGCTCGATCATTGGGATACTTGCTAAGAAATCGATCCAGTGTACTTTTAGAAATTCTTTTTTGTTTTGTGATCTAAATAGATCAATTGTGAGCTGAAAAAGAAAAACACTACAGATTATAAAATCGAGGCCGATAAGGACTTGTTTCGATTCTTTATCGATCGGTACGAACAATAAGCCTGAGATCACAAATAACGCTAAGAAAGAGAGAATCAGTGACAATAAGCTCATCGGCTTGGTGGCGTCTTTGGTATTATTCAACATTCATACGAGGCTCAAAATAAATCGCGAACTTTGACTGACATAGCCACCTCGCGGATATAGAAGCCATCAATATATAAGAATTAATGGAGAACTGACAATGACTAAACTGTCATTCAAGCCGTGGGAAAGGGTAATCTCTGACGTTCGTCTCGTTCCAAAAATGGTCATGTTGATGATATTCAGCACTATCTTGATCATTTCGAAGCAGCTATGGGACGCAAGTACGTTTTACGATTCATTGCTTGCTGTAACGAACAATGCGCAAGTCGCACAACAGCATTACGAGACTTACCTAGTTCAAGTGGCTTGGCAAACAGCCTTGATGATCATTGTGTTTGTGGTTCTTCTGTTAGCAGCGGCGCGCGTTATGCTGCGCCAGACTCAATACCTTAATGACGCCATTAAAACCATGGCAGATAAGAACTTTTCAGTGCCGATTCAAATGGACTGTAAAGATGAATACGGCGATGTGGCACGCGAACTTGAAAAAACTCGCGTCCAACTGAACGACATGATCAAAACTCAGGTGGCCTCTTCTGATGAGCTGTTTGCTCTGACGGAAGTGATGACCATCAGCATGTCTGAAACCAAAGAGTCAGCTCAAGAAGAGTTCAACGAGATCGATCAACTGGCAACAGCAATGAGTGAGATGACGTCGACGGTGCAAACTGTCGCTGAGCATGCACAAAGCGCTTCGTCATTGACTGAACAGGCATCAGGCCAAGCTCTTACTGGTCAGAAGTTCGTTCAAGGATCAGTGTCTAAGATGAGTGAGCTATCTTCAGATATCGCAGCATCTGCAGCAGCGGTAAACCAAGTAGAAGAACGCGTTGACTCAATTGGCAGTGTGGTTGGTACTATCCAAGGCATTTCAGAACAGACAAACCTATTAGCATTGAACGCTGCGATTGAAGCGGCACGTGCCGGTGAAGCGGGTCGTGGTTTTGCGGTTGTTGCCGACGAGGTTCGCAACCTTGCACAGCGCACCCAGCAAGCAACGGTAGAGATTCAAGACATGATCAGTCATCTACAAAGCAGCGCTAACTCTGCGGTAGAGCTGATGGAGAAAAGTGTTGTAGAAGCGGCTGAAGGTGTTGATCTGGTGACTAACGCGGGAAGTGAGCTTGACGGCATCGTAAGCCAAGTCAATCAAATCAATGATATGAACTTCCAGATCGCGACCGCTGCAGGTCAACAGAGCAGTGTTGCTGAAGAGATGAGCGTCAACCTGACTAATGTACGCGAGCTTGTTGAAGCTTCAGTAGTGGTGGTTGGTGAACTGCTAGAGACCTCTCAGCTTATGGAAAGCAACGCACAAGAACTCGACGGTAAGATTAAGCAATTTAAGGTTTAGTCCTCAGCACCGAATCTTCATCGGTAAAGGCTTATTTCCAGAGACGGTTTCTCGGTTGTAAGGTCTACCAGATAAGTTAATCGATAAAACGCCCACATTGCTAATGTGGGCGTTTTTTATTGGCGTAACTTTGGTATAACTTACCTTTAGTTATGAAAACTCGTTATTGAAGAACTGAATCGATAAACCGATTGTTCGGCGCGCAGCTTATACAAGGAAGAAACATGCCATTGCCTTCTCAACTCATCACTCACTCCCAGTCTGCTTTTGAGCAATTATTAGAGCATCAAAGTGAAGCCATCAATACTTGGTCTGAGCCACTGACTGAAGATCTTAAACGTGTACTCGGTTTAAGCTGTTTTATTGGTGATTGCCTGCAGCGTGATACGGTTTTATGTGGTGACTTACCTAATATGTTGGCATGCGAAGAACGCGCTGAAGGATACCGAGAACGCTTGGCTGAATTACTTTCTAGTTGCACCGATGAAATGAGCGGTCAGCGCGTGCTGCGTCAATTCCGAAATCGAGAAATGACCTACATTGCTTGGCGTGATTTTATGGGTTCGTGGGAGCTAGAGCAGAGCCTAAATCATCTATCGATGTTGGCTGAGGCGATGATCTTCGAAACCTACCAATGGCAGTACGATATTTGTTGTAAAGAGTGGGGCACACCTTGTAATGAACAAGGCGAAGCACAGCCGATGTTGATCATTGGTATGGGCAAGCTAGGGGGCGGTGAGCTTAACTTCTCTTCCGATATCGATCTGATCTTCACCTACCCAGAGAATGGTGAAACCCAAGGTGCAAGACGCAGCATTGCCAATGCGCAGTTCTTTACCCGTCTCGGGCAACGTATTATTAAGGCGCTTGATCAGCAAACCTTCGATGGATTCTGTTATCGAGTAGACATGCGCCTGCGTCCATTCGGTGAGAGTGGTCCACTGGTCATGAGTTACGCTGCGCTAGAAGATTACTATCAAGAACAAGGTCGCGATTGGGAACGCTACGCTATGGTCAAAGCGCGTGTGATGGGCAGTGAGATGTACCCTGAGTATCAAGAGCTTCGCCAAATGCTACGCCCGTTTGTGTTCCGCCGTTATATTGATTTTAGTGCGATTCAATCTCTGCGCCGAATGAAGTCGATGATCAGCAGCGAAGTGCGTCGTCGTGGTCTCTCGAACAACATCAAGCTTGGCTCTGGTGGTATTCGTGAAGTTGAGTTTATCGCACAAGTCTTCCAATTGATTCGTGGTGGACGCGAGCCTAGCTTACGCGGTCGAGGGTTACTCGAAACCTTAAGTGCGATTGAATCCCTTCATCTGCTAGAGTCTGAAGAGGTGGGGCACCTACGTGAAGCTTATCTGTTTTTGCGTCGCCTTGAGAACCTGTTACAAGCCATGGCTGATAAGCAAACTCAAACCTTACCTGACGGTGAATTCGAACAACTGCAGCTTGCGGTTGCCATGCAATTTTCCGATTGGGATAGCTTGATTGTGGCAACTCGCGCCCATATGGCGAATGTACATACCGTGTTCGAAGACCTAATTGGCGTTGATGAAGATGACGCTAATCCGATCGCGAGCCACTTTAGCGAGTTGTGGGATATGGCCCATAAACCCGATGTAATTGAGCACGTGTTGGAACACGACATTGCGGTCGCGAGCCCGCCTGATGCGGCGAAAACGATCATTCAGTTTAAAGCCGATTTGGCTAAAAAGACTCTTGGCCCTCGTGGGCGGGAAGTCCTCAATCGACTGATGCCGAAAGTGTTTCAAGCGCTGTACACCGCTAAGGATGCCGAGTTTGGTTTGTCGCGAGTACTGCATCTGCTGCATAAAATCGTTACGCGTACCACTTACCTTGAACTACTAGATGAACACCCTGCCGCGTTGACTCAGCTAGTTCGCCTGTGTACGGCAAGCCCGATGATTTCGGAGCAGTTGGGTCGTTATCCAATTCTGTTAGATGAACTTATCGACCCTCAGCAACTCTACAATCCCGTGCCTTTAGAGTCTTACAAGACCGAGTTGCGTGATTATCTAGCCCGTATCCCTGAAGATGATATGGAGCAACAGATGGAAGGTCTGCGTCAGTTTAAGCAGACCTGTATATTGAGAATTGCAGCCGCGGATATTGCGGGTGCTCTACCTGTCATGAAGGTCAGTGATCACCTGACCTACTTAGCAGAAGCCATTGTGGAGGCGGGGGTCAATCAAGCTTGGTTACAAGTATCCGCCAAGTTTGGTGAACCGACCCATGTTAAAGATCGCGAAGGTCGCGGTTTTGCTGTCGTTGGTTATGGCAAAGTCGGTGGTTGGGAGCTTGGTTATAACTCCGATCTCGATATCGTGTTCATGCACGACTGCCCGGTACACATCTATACTGATGGAAAGAAAGAGATCGATGGACGCCAATTCTACTTAAGATTAGCGCAGCGTATTATTCATATTTTCTCGACCAGAACTGCTTCTGGCATTTTGTACGAAGTCGATACTCGCCTACGCCCTTCTGGTGCATCTGGTCTATTGGTGAGTCCAACCGATGCCTTTGACGAGTATCAGCACAATGACGCGTGGACATGGGAGCACCAGGCCCTCACTCGTGCTCGTATGATTTACGGTGATGACTTATTGGTATCTGCGTTTAACAAAACTAGGCATGAGGTTTTGTGCTTGCCACGAGATGAGGCAACACTCAAAAAGTCAGTTGTGGATATGCGTGAAAAAATGCGTGGCCATTTAGGCGGTAAAAAAGCCGATCGATTCATGCTTAAACAAGATGCGGGCGGTATTACTGATATTGAGTTCTTGGCGCAATACTTAGTGCTTAGATACAGCAATGAGAAGCCAAAGCTTACTCGTTGGTGTGACAATGTACGAATCTTCGAAAGCTTGTTGTCACAAGGGATTATGGACGAGCAGCAAGGCATGGCATTAACCCATGCTTATACAACATTAAGAGATGAAATCCACCACCGTAATCTACTTAATCTTGATGCGGATGTGGCGATTGAAAAGTTTGAAATGGAAAGAGAACATGTTGTTCAAGCATGGAAGCAGTGGATGGAAGCATAACCCAGTCATACAGTAATGACGGATGTACCTATCTTGATAGGCTTTTACTCATTTATCTATAGTTTAGCCTCTGTAATCAGTGTGCTAGACTCTAGCCAGATTCGATTTTTGGAGATCCATAATGAAACCAATTCTACCTGACTACAGCCAATCAGGCGTTCTTGTTGTCGGTGACGTAATGCTTGACCGTTACTGGTATGGCCCAACTGGCCGTATTTCACCAGAAGCACCTGTACCCGTTGTGAAAGTAGAAAATAACGAAGAGCGTCCTGGTGGTGCTGCCAACGTAGCAATGAATATTGCCTCTCTTGGTGGGCATGCTCATATCGTTGGTTTGACTGGAAAAGATGAGCCTGCTGAGGTGTTAAAAAACACCCTAGGTGCACTAAAAGTTAAATGTGATTTCGTTGAGTTGGACGATTACCCAACTATTACTAAACTGCGAGTGATGAGCCGTGGTCAGCAGCTAATTCGCCTTGATTTTGAAGATAAATTTGAGAATACAGATCCTGAGCTGGTTTTATCTCGTATGGAGCAAGCGCTTCCAAATGTGCGCTCGGTAATTCTATCTGATTACGCAAAAGGTGCGTTGGAGCACGTGCAGAGCTTTATCCAAAAAGCGCGCGCAGCAAAAGTTCCTGTGTTTATCGACCCGAAAGGCGCAGACTTTGAACGCTACCGTGGAGCAACGTTGCTTACACCAAACATGGCTGAGTTCGAGTTGGTGGCTGGCAAAGTAAAATCTGAAGAAGAAATGATCGAAAAAGGACTCGCGTTAATCGAAGAGTTTGATTTCGAGGCTTTGTTGGTAACGCGCAGCGAACATGGTATGACTTTGCTTCGCAAAGGTTTGGAACCATTCCACTTGCCGACTCAAGCTAAAGAAGTGTATGACGTGACAGGTGCGGGTGATACGGTTATCTCGGTACTGGCAGCTTCCGTTGCTGCTGGTAAGCCACTGGATGAGGCGTGTGCACTGGCGAACGCTGCTGCGGGTGTGGTAGTAGGTAAGCTTGGTACATCTACACTGTCTACGATTGAGTTAGCGGAAGCGATTCACGGTAGTCAAGACACAGACTACGGTGTTATCTCTGAAGCGGCACTGGTTGAAGCGGTGAAGCGTGCTCGTGCGAAAGGCGAGAAAGTGGTGATGACCAATGGCTGCTTTGATATTCTGCATGCTGGTCATGTTTCTTACATGAACCATGCGGCTGAGTTGGGCGATCGTTTGATCGTTGCGGTGAATACTGACGAATCAGTGAAACGCTTGAAAGGCCCTGGTCGCCCTGTGAACCCAACTGATCGTCGTATGGCGGTATTGGCTGGCTTAGGTGCAGTTGATTGGGTTGTGCCATTCTCTGAAGATACCCCTCAACGTTTAATCTCTGAGGTACTGCCAAGCATTCTTGTGAAAGGTGGTGATTACAAGCCTGAAGAGATTGCTGGTGGTGCGGAAGTGATTGCTGCTGGTGGTGAAGTGAAAGTACTTAACTTTGAAGATGGTTGCTCTACCACTGAAATCATTAAAGCGATTAAAGGTGGTCGAGGCTAGTTTTTAGTTTCTAGTTTTTGGCGTTAAGCTTTTAGTTAGGCAGTAAATCTCGCTTTAATCGATAATAAAAATGCCGCTCAATGAGCGGCATTTTTGTAACGGTAACTTGAGTAATTAAGAGTTACTTACTTGCTACTTTTAGACCTGCGTTTACATCAACAATGTCTTGTTCGCTTAGCGTACCAACTGCTTGACGAAGCTGAAGTACACTTAGGATGTAGTTGTAACGAGCATCTGAAAGGTTTTTGTTCGCATCGTATAGACGACGAGTCGAATCTAGTACGTCAACGATAGTACGAGTACCTACATCAAAACCTGCTTCTGTTGCTTCTAGAGCTGACTGAGCAGAAACAACAGACTGTTCGTAAGCGCGTAACGCACCGATCGAAGCTGTGATGTTGTTGTTGAATGCACGTACGTCTTTTACAACGCTACGGTAAGTTGCTTCTAGATCTTCACTTGCAGCAACGTAGTTGTATTCTGCCTGTTTAGTCAAAGAAGTCGTGTTACCACCTGTATATAGAGGCACAACTAAGTTCAAACCTAGGTTTAGGTTGTCTTGGTCGTAATCATTTGAGCTGTTTGATTGATCTGCAAGAGAGTAGCTACCATCTAACGTTAAGCTTGGTAGGTGACCAGAACTTGCTAGTGTGATGTTGTCTTTTGCTACATCTTGAGAAATACGAGATGCTAAAAGGCTCAGGTTCTTTTGCTCTGCTTGCTCAACCAGTGCAGCAGCAGATTCAGAAGATTTGCTTGCTGAGAAGCGATCAGTGTCTAGGATGCTTAGGTTAGAGTGTTCCTGACCTGTAATCTCACGTAGACCTTCGTAGTTATTAATCAGAGTGTTCTCTGCTAACACTTCGTCAGCCAATACGCCATCGTACTGAGCTTGCGCATCATGTACATCGGTGATTGCTGAAAGACCGACTTCAAAACGTTGCTTTGTTTGTTCTAGTTGACGAGCAACTGCGGCTTTCTCTGCACGAACAAATTCTAGGTTATCTTGAGCTCGAAGTACTTCAAAGTATGCTGTTGCTACACGTAGGATCAAGGCTTGTTGCTCTGCCGCGTACGCTGAATCAGATTGACGAGCAGTTTTCTCTGCCGTGTCTAGCGTGATCCATGAAGAGCGTTGGTAGAGCTCTTGAGAAAAGTAAATCCCAGCTCCCCATTGGTTATTGTCATTGTTTTTATCGCTTAAATCACCACGGTTGATATCGTAGTTAGCTCTTAAATCAATTTGTGGTAGCAAATCACTACGGCTTGACGTTACTGCTTCAAAAGCGGCATCGCGCTGCGCTGCTGAACGAAGAAGTTGTGGATCGTTCTGTTTTGCTTGGTCGTAAACTTCAGCTAGCGTATCAGCAAAAGCTGACGAACTCAGGCTGCCAATTGCTGCACTGATAAATAGTGGAAGCAGTTTTTTCATTTTCCTATTCCTGCCTTTTATGGAATTTTCTTTAGAAGAGTTTAACCCAGTTTGGTGGTAATTTACTCGAAACTTTGCACTTTTTTACAGTTAACTGTCCACTTGTGCAATATTTATTTTTTAAAGCTTAACTTTAATTATAAATTTTATATAAAAAGTTGAACCTTATCCTTGGTAG
>NZ_JBFRTR010000006.1:18288-18497 GCF_041474215.1 Vibrio sp. 10N.222.52.C12 | reverse complement strand
GCGCCACTATTTAGGGTTTCTTTTATGAACCCCTGATATTGGGAATACCGATATCGAAAACTGCGCGTCCTTAGCTCAGCTGGATAGAGTACCTGGCTACGAACCAGGCGGTCGGAGGTTCGAATCCTCCAGGACGCGCCACTCTTTAGGGTTTCCTTGTGAACTCCTGATATTGGAAATACTGATATCGAAAACCGTGCGTCCTTAGC
>NZ_JBFRTR010000006.1:0-17467 GCF_041474215.1 Vibrio sp. 10N.222.52.C12 | reverse complement strand
GCGCCACTATTTAGGGCTTTTTTCTTATAAGAATGAAATCCTTATATTGATCTCTTGTTAGTAACAATGAATTGATATTAAAACCGTGCGCTCTTAGCTCAGCTGGATAGAGTACCTGGCTACGAACCAGGCGGTCGGAGGTTCGAATCCTCCAGAGCGCGCCACATTATTAGAAAAAGCCTCGTTTATACGAGGCTTTTTTTATGTCTGCTGCAAATTTGTTGCGGCAATGTTAAATTTGTTCGTTGTTTAACTTGTTGTATTTAAAGTAGTTCTTGATTGCTTCTTTGTTATTCCACCTTTCTCATATCAATTCCCAGAAAAGCCCCGTTTAAGTCACAGTTTAAATATCTAAAAATGACGTATTTGACAGATTTATGTGATCTGATAGGCGAATAATTAACCTTATGTGTGCGTTATCCGTAACAGAACCTTAAACAAAATTGACAAACTTTTACCAATCGAGATAATCCATGGGTCGGGATCACTATTCGCTGAAATCCTGTACGTATGTCAGGATGACGAAGAAAGGAAGCAACATGACTAATATTGGAAGCCTGCTAGGAGATGCGGCGACTCTAATGATAACGGGGATGTCCGTTGTCTTTATTTTCCTAACTATTCTAGTTTACCTCGTTCGGTTGATGTCAAAACTGGTACCAGAAGAAGTACCAGAGCCGATCGCAGCACCTAAAAAAATTCAAAAATCACAATCAAACCCTTCAGCTGTTAGTCCACAGGTAGTGGCAGCAATTTCGGCCGCGGTTCATCAATACCGTGCGTCTACTGCTAAGTAGCATTTAAAGGATTAAAAAGGAGTTTATGAGCATGTCTAAACCACTAGCTATCACAGATGTGGTACTTCGTGACGCGCACCAGTCACTATTTGCTACTCGTATGCGTATCGAAGATATGCTGCCAATTGCGGCAGAACTGGATAAAGTCGGTTACTGGTCTCTAGAGACTTGGGGCGGCGCGACATTTGATTCGTGTATCCGTTTTCTTGGAGAAGATCCATGGGAGCGTTTACGTGAACTTAAAAAAGCGATGCCAAACACACCAATGCAGATGCTACTGCGTGGTCAAAACCTGTTGGGTTACCGTCACTACGCGGATGATGTAGTAGAAAAATTTGTTGAACGTGCCCATAAAAACGGCATGGACGTATTCCGTATCTTTGATGCGATGAATGACGTACGTAACTTTGAAAAAGCAGTGAAAGCAACGATCGACGTTGGTGGCCACGCTCAAGGTACGTTGTCTTACACAACCAGTCCGGTTCACAACTCAGATACTTGGGTTGATTTGGCCAAACGCCTAGAGGACCTAGGTTGTCACTCACTATGTATCAAAGATATGTCAGGTTTATTAAAGCCGTATGAAGCAGAAGAGCTGATTACACGTATCAAAGCATCGTGTGACGTTCCTCTAGCACTGCATAGCCACGCGACAACTGGTCTATCGACTGCAACAGCGGTTAAAGCCGTTGAAGCGGGTATCGACATTCTAGATACCGCTATTTCTTCAATGAGCTGTACTTACGGTCATACGCCAACCGAAACGGTTGTTGCGATGTTAGAAGGTACAGAGCGCGACACGAATCTTAAACTAGACCAAATCGAACCCATCGCGGCTTACTTCCGTGATGTACGTAAAAAGTACGCGAAATGGGAAGGTCAGCTAAAAGGTGTCGATTCTCGCATCTTAATCGCTCAAGTTCCTGGCGGAATGTTAACTAACATGGAAGGCCAGCTTAAAGAGCAAGGCGCCGCCGATCGCATGGATGAAGTTCTAGAAGAGATCCCACGCGTACGTAAAGAGCTTGGTTACATTCCTTTAGTAACACCAACTTCTCAGATTGTCGGTACTCAAGCGGTTATTAACGTCTTAACGGGCGAACGCTATAAGAGCATCACGAAAGAGACTGCTGGTCTACTGAAAGGTGAATACGGTCAAGCTCCTGCTGAAGTGGATGCTGAACTGCAAGCGAAAGTTCTAGACGGTGCAGAGCCGATTACTTGTCGTCCTGCTGATTTACTTAAGTCTGAAATGGATACGTTAACGACGGATCTGTTAGAGAAAGCGAAATCAGAGGGTATCTCTCTAGCTGAAGATACGGTTGATGATGTACTGACTTACGCGCTCTTCCCACAAGTGGGTCTTAAGTTCCTTAAGAACCGTCGTAATCCTGAAGCATTTGAACCTGCACCAACGCTAGAAGTTGCGGCTCCAGTTGCTGCAGCTCCTGTACAAGCTTCTGGTGGTATTGAAAGCTACAGCGTGAAGGTTGATGGTCAAGTTTACGATGTTGAAGTTGGCCCACAAGGTGAACTGACATCGGTGGCGCCATCTGCAAAACCTGCTCAGGCTGCACCAGTAGCAGCGTCTGACGCTGAAGCGGTTCCAGCTCCATTGGCGGGTAACATCTTTAAAGTAAACGTTCAGGCGGGTACTGAGGTTTCTGAAGGCGACGTTCTACTAATCCTAGAAGCGATGAAGATGGAAACGGAAGTTCGTGCTGCTCGTGGTGGTATCGTTCAAGAATTGAATGTTAAAGAAGGCGATGCAGTTACTGTAGGCGCTCCACTACTAAGCTTAGCGTAAGGGAGTACCATGGAAGGATTGATGACCTTATGGTCTGAAACAGGGATTGCGAACTTTGAGTTCGGCCAGATCTGTATGATGCTGGTTGGTTGCTTACTGTTGTTTTTGGCAATTCGTAAAGGATTTGAACCGTTACTTCTACTGCCTATTGGTTTTGGTGCTGTATTAGCAAACATTCCAAATGCTGGGTTTACTGATCCAGGTGGTTTGCTCTACTACGTCTACTACATTGGTATTGAGACAGGTATTTTCCCACTGCTGATCTTTATGGGTGTTGGTGCGATGACGGACTTCGGTGCGTTGATTGCGAACCCTAAAACGTTGTGGCTAGGGGCTGCGGCTCAGTTTGGTATCTTCGCGACGCTATTTGGCGCGATCTTGCTGAACTACGTTCCAGGAATGGAGTTCTCGATGGCCGATGCTTCGTCAATTGCGATCATTGGTGGTGCCGATGGCCCAACTGCGATCTTCTTGGCAAGCAAGTTATCTCCGGATCTTTTAGGTGCCATTGCAGTAGCGGCTTATAGCTACATGGCTTTGGTTCCTATCATTCAGCCACCAATCATGAAAGCGTTAACGTCTCCTGAAGAGCGCAAAATTAAGATGGCTCAACTTCGTCACGTTAGCAAAGCCGAGAAGATTCTTTTCCCGCTTGCTGTACTACTGATGACGATTTTGTTCCTACCTTCAGCAACACCTCTAGTTGGTATGTTCTGTTTGGGTAACTTAATGCGTGAAGCGGGTGTGGTTGATCGCCTTTCAAAAACAGCTCAAAACGAACTGATTAACGTTGTAACTATTTTCCTAGGTCTAGGGGTTGGTTCTAAGCTTCAAGCGGATACGTTCTTGAACTTAGAAACACTGGGTATTCTAGGTTTAGGTGCGGTCGCGTTCAGTATCGGTACGGCGGGTGGTGTATTGATGGCTAAGGTGTTGAACCGATTCTCGAAAGAGGACATCAACCCACTGATTGGCGCAGCTGGCGTATCGGCGGTTCCAATGGCGGCACGTGTTGTGAACAAGGTTGGTCTTGAGGCAAACCCTCAGAACTTCTTATTGATGCATGCAATGGGTCCGAACGTAGCCGGTGTACTTGGTAGTGCGGTTGCGGCGGGCATTCTATTAGCTCTCGTGGGCTAGTGGATTTGCTGGGTCATGTATCGTTACGTTAATTGGTCGTCAATTTACGAATGAGCGGTTAACTTAGCCTTATTAAATGGTTTATAGTCAAAGGGATGCTTTCGCATCCCTTTCTTTTTATTAATTAAGGTGCTTGCTCACTAGGGCTTTTATCAATCAAGGAAATGTGGAATGGAAAATAAACAGATTGCGATTACTCAATTCGGCGGCGTCGAAAACCTAAGTATTCAAACCAGTGCGATCCCTGAGCCTAAGGCTGGAGAAGTGGTGGTTAAAGTTTCCTTTTCAGGCATTAATCCGATTGATGTCAAAACCCGAGCGGGTCTTGGTTGGGCGGCAGCACAAAACAAAGATAACCTGCCTTGGGTGCCTGGCTACGATATTTCAGGGCAAATTGTCTCGCTAGGCGAACAGGCTGAACGCTTTACTGTTGGTGATAACGTGGCTGGCTTTATTGGTTTTCCACTGCAAGGTGGCGGTTACAGCCAATATGTGTGTGTTCCAGAAGCTGCATTAAGTATGGTTCCTGATTCTGTCACTCTAGAAGCGGCAGCTGCATTACCACTTGCGAGTCAAACAGCGGCACAAGCGCTCAACAAAGCCGAAGTGAAAGAAGGCGACCGCGTGCTTATTTTAGCGGGCGCGGGCGGCGTTGGTCACCTTGCGGTTCAAATTGCAGTGGCAGCAAAAGCTGAGGTTTACACAACCTGCAGCGAAGCCAATCTTGATTACCTTGCGACGCTAGGTGCTCACGCGATTAACTATAAGTTTGCGCCAGCATCAGAAAGAGTATCTGATGTCGATGTGTTGATTGATTTGGTCGGTGGCGATACCGCGCTTGATGCATTGAAGTGCCTAAAAGATGGCGCGCGAGTAGTGACAGTACCGACTCTATCTGCAGAACTTATCTGTGAGAAAGCAACACTATTAGGTTTTACTGCATCAGGCATGCTGGTTGAACCAAACCCTGAGCAAATGGACACCATGCTTTACATGGTCAGTGTCGGATTGCTCAAAACAGAAATTCAAGGTATCTACCAGTTAGACGAGGCGCAGTCGGCGCACCTGCAGGTTGAAACCGGACACACCAGAGGCAAGGTGCTACTTAAAATGCAAGAAAGTTGATAGGCAGTGTTAGAATTTTTTAACTCCCTTTTTGAAAATATCGCGCTGTGGTTCTCGGACTCGGCGCTGTGGGTACTCTTCATCAGTGGCTTCTTGAGTGCCACGTTACTACCCGGTGGTTCAGAAGCTAGCCTTGTGGCTGCATTGAGCTTAGATCAGTTTTCAACCTCATCGATCATTCTGGTGGCGACATTAGGCAATACCTTAGGCGGCCTGACTAACTATTGGATTGGTTTGTGGTTGCCTAATCGAACTCAATCTGAAAAGCATGGTCATAAGGCTATGGCTTGGCTGAGTCGCTATGGCTACTGGACACTGTTATTTAGTTGGTTACCGATCATTGGTGACCCTTTGTGTCTCGCTGCGGGTTGGCTAAGAATGAAATTCATCCCTAGCGTTATTTTGATAGCGATTGGCAAAGCCGCTCGCTATAGCTTACTTGCTTCTATCTACTTCGGTTTTTTCTAAGGAGAACCTATGAAAAAGGTTTTACTTGGTACATTTTCTCTTATCGCCATTGCTGGCTGTTCTTACAATGTACCTAGCTCAACGCCCTTCTTTTCCTCGTTACCTGAAGGTGTCACTCTGTTAGAAGAGGTTAAGCCCTCTAAAGATAAAGTAGTGATTCCTTACACCAAGTATCAGCTTGAAAACGGTCTGACAGTTATTCTTTCCCCTGATGATTCCGATCCGTTGGTGCATGTTGATGTAACTTATCACGTCGGTTCAGCACGTGAAGAGATAGGCAAGTCGGGATTTGCTCACTTCTTTGAGCACATGATGTTCCAGGGTTCAGAGAACGTTGGTGACCAACAGCACTTTAAGATCATTACCGAAGCGGGTGGCTCGTTAAACGGCACGACCAACCGTGACCGCACCAACTATTTTGAAACTGTTCCTTCTAACCAACTTGAGAAAATGTTGTGGTTAGAATCAGACCGAATGGGCTTCTTGTTGGATGCTGTTTCTCAGAAGAAATTTGAGGTTCAAAGAGGCACGGTCAAGAACGAGCGAGCGCAGAGCTACGAAAATCGTCCTTACGGCTTGATGTGGGAACGCATGGGCGAAGCGCTTTACCCTGAAGGTCACTCTTACTCTTGGCAACCAATCGGCTATGTTGAAGATCTTGACCGTGTTGACGTGAATGATCTTAAAGCGTTCTTCCTGCGTTGGTACGGCCCAAACAATGCCGTGTTAACGATTGGTGGTGATATCGACGTTGATGACACGCTAGAATGGGTTAACAAGTACTTTGGTTCAATTCCTCAAGGCCCTGAAGTGAAGGCGGCAGAGAAGCAACCTGCTGTTCTAACAGAAGATAAATACATCACCTTAGAAGACAATATTCGTCAGCCGATGGTGCTGGTGGGGTGGCCAACAACGTATCGCGGTGAAGAGACGCAAGCTTCACTGAATGCATTGTCTAACGTGTTAGGTTCAGGTACCAACAGTTACCTATATCAAAACCTCGTAAAAACGCAGAAGGCCGTCAGCGCTGGCTCTTTCCATGATTGTGCTGAGTTGGCGTGTACCATGTACGTGTATGCAATGGGCAACTCAGGTGAAAAAGGCGATTTGACGGTTCTCAATAAAGAGCTGATGGATACCCTGGAGCAATTCTCGAAAGAGGGCGTTGAGCAAGAGCGTTTAGACCAGATCACTGGCATGGCCGAAGCGAATGCTGTTTTTGCATTGCAAAGCGTTAAAGGTAAGGTGTCGCAACTCGCGTCGAACCAAACCTTCTATGGTCAGCCTGATCGCATTGAATCACAACTCGATCAAATCCGAGCGGTGACGCCTGAGAGCGTGAGCAAGGCATACCAAGATTTCATCGAAGGTAAGCACA
Organism: Vibrio sp. 10N.222.52.C12; assembly: GCF_041474215.1. Lineage (NCBI taxonomy): Bacteria > Pseudomonadati > Pseudomonadota > Gammaproteobacteria > Vibrionales > Vibrionaceae > Vibrio > Vibrio sp. 10N.222.52.C12. The sequence continues at coordinate 10,752 of NZ_JBFRTR010000006.1, read as the reverse complement.
AGGTTACCTTGAGTGTGGTTCCTAAGAAAAAGCTCGATTTGGCGGTTCGTGAAGCGACCTTTACCACGCCACCACGTACGTTGCCGGAATACAGCAAGGTGACGGAAGATCAACTGGATTTCAGAAAGGCACCGGATACCTTTGATCGCAGTGTGATGCCAGAAGTGAACTTTGGTGTTGAGGCGACCATGCCTGAGTTGTACCGCATGCACTTTGCAAATGGCACTGACTTAATTGGTACCGTGACCAGTGAAACGCCGACAGTACAGCTGCAAATTCAATTGCCTGCAGGCGAACGCTATGTTCGCAAAGGGCAAGAAGGCCTAGCGAACCTAACGGCTTCGATGATGGAAGAAGGCTCAACTAAACGAACCGTTGAAGAGTTACAAGCGACCTTAGATAAACTTGGTAGCAGCGTGAGCATTAGTGCGGGCAGCTACACCACAGATATTTCAGTCTCGACGCTAGAGAAAAACTTGCCTCAAACCTTAGCGATTGTGCAAGAGGTTCTATTCGATCCTAAGTTCGATGAGCAAGATTTTGAGCGCGTTAAGAAACAGATGCTAGAAGGCGTTGTGTATCAGCATCAGCAGCCAAGTTGGATGGCTTCTCAAGCAACCCGTGAAGTGCTGTTTGGTGACACTGTTTTTGCTCGTGCAAGTGATGGTACTAAGGAATCTCTATCGAAATTGACCTTAGACGATGTGAAAAAATTCTATGCGCAACATTACACACCAGAAGGTGCCAATATTGTTGTTGTGGGAGACATCTCGAAGAAAGAGGTAGGGAAACAGCTACAATTCTTTGAAGAGTGGCAAGGCGATGCGGCACCATTAACGCGTCCACAGATCGTCAAAGAGCTTTCTGGTCAGCACCTGTACTTAGTCGATAAACCGGGTGCGCCGCAAAGCATTGTTCGCTTGGTTCGTAAAGGCCTGCCGTTTGATGCAACGGGTGAATTGTATTTGAGCCAGTTAGCTAACTTTAACTTAGCGGGCAACTTCAATAGCCGTATCAACCAGAACCTACGTGAAGACAAAGCCTACACTTACGGTGCAAGCGGTTACTTCGCAAGTACTCGTGAAACTGGCGCAGTGGTATTTAGCGCGCAGGTAAGGGCGAATGCGACGGTTCCATCGATTCAAGAGTTTATTAATGAGCTGAATGAGTTTAGCCAAAGTGGATTAACTGACGAAGAGGTGAAATTTATGCGCCTTGCCGTCGGTCAACAAGATGCACTTAAATACGAAACGCCAAGTCAAAAGGCGGGGTTGTTGAGTAATATTGTTGCATTGAGCCTTGATGAAGATTACCTACAACAGCGTAATCAGATAGTTGAAACGGTTTCAAAAGAGACCTTAAACGAGCTATCTAAGAAATGGTTTGACCCGAATGATTATCAAATAATCGTTGTTGGTGACGCGACTTCGCTTCGCCCGCAATTAGAAAAGTTAGATATTCCAATAGAAGAGCTTGAAATCATTCGTTAGAGTACACATTAAAGGGGGAGGGAAGAGACTCTACTTTTCTCCTCCAACCTAATTTATGATAGTTCTAATCAGAACAATATAAGATAAGTGAACTGAATTTTGACTGATTTTGCTGCGCGACTAAAGCAAGTTGCAACCAACCCTAAGACCTTCTCTCAATTTGGTCGTGGTGTTGAAAGGGAAACATTACGCTACACGGAAGATGGGCACCTTGCTACTGGGCCGCACCCTGAGGCTTTGGGATCTGCGTTGATGAACGAATGGGTAACGACCGATTTCTCTGAGTCGCTACTGGAATTTATCACGCCTGTTTCTAACGACGTTCCGACGCTTTTGAATCAGTTGTCTGATATCCACCACTTCACGCAAACCAAGTTAGACGGCGAAAAACTATGGCCGCTTTCTATGCCTTGTTACGTTGGCAGTGAAGATTACATTCAGCTAGCGCAATACGGCACCTCGAATAACGGTAAGATGAAGACCCTATATCGTGAAGGCCTAAAACGTCGTTACGGTAGCCTGATGCAGATTATCTCTGGTGTTCACTTCAACTTCTCTTTCCCAGAAAGCTTTTGGGATAGCCTGTTTGGAGAGCAAACTGAAGAAGCGCGTTGTGAATCTAAGTCAGATGCTTACTTTGGTTTGATTCGTAACTACTACCGCTTTGGTTGGTTAATCCCATACTTCTTCGGTGCTTCACCTGCGCTATGTTCTTCTTTCATCAAAGGAAGAGAGACAAACCTGCCTTTTGAAAAGATTGGCGAGACACTGTATCTGCCAAAAGCAACGGCACTGCGCCTGAGCGACCTTGGCTACACGAACAGTGCGCAAAGTGTGTTGAAGATTGGTTTCAACAGCCTAGACCAATACCTTGAAGGTTTGAATCAAGCGATTCGCACACCATCAGAAGAATTTGCCGAGATTGGCACTAAGGTTGATGGTGAATACCGTCAGTTGAATAGCAACGTACTGCAAATTGAAAATGAGCTTTACGCTCCAATCCGCCCTAAGCGTGTGGCGAAGAGTGGTGAGAAACCATCTGAAGCATTGGCACGCGGTGGTGTTGAGTACATTGAGGTTCGTTCTTTAGATGTAAACCCATTCAGCTCAATCGGTATCACCGAACAGCAAGTTCGCTTCTTGGATCTATTCCTAACGTGGAGTGTACTAACAGACTCTGCTGAGATGGATAACTGCGAACTTGAGTGCTGGCGCGACAACTGGAACAAGGTGATCTTAGAAGGTCGTCAAGCTGGTCTAGAGCTGCAAATTGGTTGTCATGGCGAGCGCTTGTCTCTGCAAGATTGGGCGAAGCGTGTATTTAAAGATCTACGCTCTATTGCCGAAATGATGGACGCAGAACAAGGCGGTCGTGCATACCAAGAAACATGCGATACGCTTGAGGCTTGGATTGATAACCCTGAGCTAACTATTTCTGGCCAGTTGCTAGAAGAGACCAAAAAATTGGGCGGCTTAGGTAAAGTGGGTTGCGCGTTAGGTAAAACGTACGCTCAGCAACACAAAGCTCACCAATACAAAGTATATTCAGCTGAGTTGATGGAAGCAGAAGTTCAACGTTCTGTGATTGCTCAGCAACAAAGTGAAGAAGCAAGCACTCAAGATTTTGATAGCTTCTTAGCGGATTATTTTTCGTATTTAAAAGCATAGCGAGACTTTGGTGGAAAGGAAGCAAGCCTTATTAGGTCAGCCTACTCGAGTGAGTAGTAAATGGTTACCTGTAGTGACTGTTGGTGTTGTCTCTAGCCTGTTGGTTGGATGTGCAACGCCACCGCCAAAGCAGCAAGATAATTTGTGTAGCATCTTTCGAGAGCACCCTTCATGGTATGAAGATGCCTTGGATATGCAAGAAGAATGGGGAACGCCGATTAACGTTGCGATGGCTTTTGTGAAACAAGAGAGTAGCTATCGTCATGATGCGCGCCCACCTAAAGATTACATTCTTGGCTTTATACCGTGGGGGCGTGTAAGCAGTGCCTACGGTTATGCACAAGCTCAAGATCCTGCTTGGGAAGACTTCCAAAAGGCGACCAATAACGGTGGTTCAAGAACCAACTTTGATGATGCATTGATGTTCATCGGTTGGTATACCAGCGAGACGCGTCGTCAATTGGGCATCTCACTATGGGACCCATATAACCAATACCTGGCTTATCATGAAGGCCGTGGTGGTTATAAGCGTAAGTCATACAACAGCAAGCCATCGCTAATTAAGGTGGCGCGCAAAGTCGAACAGCAAGCAAAAGATTATGGATGGCAGCTGAAACAGTGCCGCAAAGAACTAGAAGACAATCGAAGCTGGTTTTTCTAAAGCCAGCCGTCATGGAGAAGAGCAATGCCTTTATTAGATAGTTTCACTGTTGATCACACACGCATGAACGCACCTGCCGTTCGTGTTGCTAAAACAATGCAAACCCCAAAAGGGGATACCATCACTGTGTTTGACCTGCGTTTTACTGCGCCAAACAAAGACATCCTATCTGAGAAAGGTATCCATACTCTAGAGCACCTATATGCTGGTTTCATGCGTAATCAATTGAACGGTTCAGATGTAGAGATCATCGATATCTCACCGATGGGCTGTCGCACTGGTTTCTACATGAGCCTGATTGGTACGCCTACAGAACAACAAGTGGCTGACGGTTGGTTGGCAGCGATGCAAGACGTACTGAAAGTTGAGAACCAGAATAAGATCCCTGAGCTGAACGAATACCAATGTGGTACCGCGGCAATGCACTCTTTGGATGAAGCGAAAGAGATCGCGAATGCGATCATCGCTGCAGGCATCTCTGTAAACAAGAATGATGAACTGGCACTGCCAGAGTCTATGCTGCAAGAGCTTAAGATCGACTAGTCATTGATAGCTACCCTAGATAGGGCGAGTTAGATACTAAAAGGCCCGGTTCAATGAACCGGGCCTTTTTCGTCAACGTATTTTAGGGCGAGACAGAGATTCAGTGATAACTCAGTTAGCCGTTCACGATCTGTGGGAACACGCGAACCAGTTTGATGCGGTTCTCTTCAAGCTCAACAATTTCCATTGGGTGGCTGGCAACCTGAACACTCAGGTGACTCTCAGGAATATCTTCAAGATGTTCCAGTATCAAACCATTCAGCGTTCTTGGGCCATCGGTAGGCAGTGCCCACTGTAAGCCTTTGTTGATATCTCGGATATTGGCACTGCCTTCAATCAAGAAGCTGCCATCGCTTTGCGGAGTAATCTCTTCAGATAAGCTTGGGGTGATTGAGGTGGTAAACTCACCTACGATCTCTTCTAGAATATCTTCTAATGTAACCAAACCATTGATGTCGCCATACTCATCAACAATCAAACCGATGCGCTGCTTATTGCGTTGAAACTTAAGCAGTTGAATATTGAGTGGTGTCGCTTCAGGAATAAAGTAGATCTCATCCGCGGCACGCAACAGGGTTTCTTTATTGAATTCGTTCTTTTCAAGCATCAGACGGTAAGCTTCACGCAGCCTAAGCATGCCGACCACTTCATCTATTTGGTCACGGTACAGCACTACGCGACCATGAGGCGAGTGGGTAAGTTGACGAACGATCGATTTCCAGTCGTCATTGATGTCGATACCAGTAATCTCATTACGCGGCACCATGATGTCGTTCACGGTGACGTGCTCTAAATCCAGAATAGACACCAACATATCTTGGTGACGTTGAGGGATTAAGCTACCGGCTTCATTTACCACGGTTCTAAGCTCTTCGGAGCTCAAGTGGTCGGTTGCATCATGGCTGGCTTTAACGCCTAAGATACGAATGAAGCCGTTGGTAATGAAGTTCACTAAGATCACCAATGGTGATAGCACCTTCATCAGTATCATCAAAAGGATACTACTCGCGTAAGAGACACGTTCAGGAAATAGAGAAGCGATGGTCTTTGGGGTTACCTCGGCGAATACTAGGATCACGAGAGTCAGGGTACCAGTAGCGATAGCCACACCGATATCCCCGTAGATGCGCATACCAAGAATAGTAGCGATCGCAGATGCAAGAATGTTGACGAGATTGTTGCCGATGAGAATGAGGCCAATCAATCTGTCTGGGCGGTTCAGAAGTTTTTCTACGCGTTTGGCACCTTTATGACCCGTATTGGCCAAGTGCTTTAAACGGTAGCGGTTCAAGGACATCATGCCCGTTTCGGAACCAGAGAAATAACCAGAAATTACAATGAGACACGCGAGTAGCGCAAATAAGATACCCGTTGATATGTCGTCCAAAACTATTCTTTTCCTATTTGTGTATCTTGATTAATTTATGACCGAACATGGTCGAGATGTCAATTGAATCTAACGGACTCAATATTTTAAAGGCAAGGTGTGTGAGACCTTGCCTTTATTTTACAGACTAGTTCAGGATGATTTCCTGAACGAAGCGGCTACCGAAGTAGGCCAATGTGAGCATGCTGGCGCCGGCCAGTGCGAACCAAGTGACTTTCTGTCCACGCCAACCTTTCTGATAGTGACCCCACAGAAGGATGGAGTAGATAACCCAAGCGATAAAAGACAACACAGCCTTGTGTGCCTTTCCTTGAGCAAACATATCTTGCACGAAGATGAGACCCGTTAACAAGGTACCTGTTAATAAGCCATTACCAATCAAAATGATCTTGAAAAGCTGTCTTTCCACCATCATTAAAGGAGGTAGGTTAGGGTTTATCACTAAGGCTTTTTTCTTTTTAAGTTTGTGATCTAGCCACGCAAGTTGCAGGGCGTATAGCGCACCGATAGTTAACGTTGCGTATGAGAATAGAGCCAAAGAGATGTGCACGAGCAGTTTTGGGTCATTCTCTAGATGTTTGATGAAGGTGCTTGGAAGAAAAGTGGCAGCCATCAAGTTCAGCGCAGCGAAGCTATAGACGACGGGTAAGATAAACCACAGACGGGTTTTGAGCATTGCACCGCTCATTACCACAGATATGATTAAACTGATTAATGAAGCAACGTTCAAGATACTGAGGTTTTGGCCACTGGCATTAAAAATCAAATCGCCAAGCAACCAAGCATGGAAAGCTAGAGCAAGTAATGCGCTGATAAACACCGTTTTTACACGGATTCCTGTTTGGTGCACGAGACCTGGAATGATCGTGGAAATCGCCATTGTATAAAGAAAGGCTGCTGCGATCGCAATAAGACTGTCCATGGTATCCATTTTAATGATTACTAATTGGCGAATTATACCTCGCATCGCTCTTTGGGGCTATGGCGAACCTCATTCAATTCCAAGTGAATAATGTCTCACATCACAAGCACGGATGATTAACGCTCTACAACGGGTATGACTCTAATCCGCGCTAATGTATACTCACAGTAATAGTCGCAGTTTTGAGCGAAGAGAAAACTATGTTTGATAATTTAACGGATCGTCTATCCAAAACGCTGAAGAACATCAGCGGTAAAGGTCGTCTGACCGAAGACAATATTAAAGAGACGCTGCGTGAAGTACGTATGGCGCTACTTGAAGCCGACGTTGCACTGCCCGTTGTCCGCGATTTTGTTAAGCGCGTAAAAGAAGGCGCTGTGGGTGTTGAGGTTTCTAAATCTCTAACGCCTGGTCAAGAATTCATTAAGATCGTTCAAGCTGAACTTGAAGCGGTGATGGGTGAGTCTAACGAGGCTCTTAACCTAGCAGCGCAGCCACCAGCCGTTATCTTAATGGCTGGTCTACAAGGTGCGGGTAAAACCACATCGGTAGGTAAGCTATCTAAGCTTCTAACTGAGCGTGACAAGAAGAAAGTCTTGGTTGTGTCTGCCGACGTTTACCGTCCAGCGGCAATCAAACAGCTTGAAACGTTAGCAAGCGATGTTGGCGTAGACTTCTTCCCATCTTCAGCTGATCAAAAACCTCTTGATATTGCAAACGCTGCAATCGACCACGCGAAGAAGAAATTCTACGACGTGCTACTTGTCGATACTGCGGGTCGTTTGGCTATCGATGAAGAGATGATGGGCGAGATCAAAGAGCTTCATACTGCAATTAAACCAGTAGAGACACTGTTCGTTGTTGATGCAATGACAGGTCAAGATGCTGCGAACACTGCAAAAGCCTTTGGTGATGCGCTACCACTAACCGGTGTTATCTTGACGAAAGTGGATGGTGATGCGCGTGGTGGTGCTGCTCTGTCTGTTCGTCATATCACAGGCAAGCCGATTAAATTCTTGGGTGTTGGTGAAAAGACTGACGCACTAGAACCGTTCCACCCAGATCGTGTAGCTTCTCGTATCTTAGGTATGGGCGACGTACTGTCTCTTATTGAAGACCTACAGAAAAACGTTGATACCGAGAAAGCAGAGAAACTGGCTAAGAAGTTCAAAGAGAAGAAAGGCTTTGACCTTGAAGACTTCCGTGAACAACTAGGTCAGATGCAAAACATGGGCGGCATGATGGGCATGATGGATAAGCTTCCAGGCATGTCTCAGCTACCAGATAACGTTAAAGATAAAGTTGATGACAAGATGTTCAAGCAAATGGAAGCGATCATCAACTCTATGACCATGAAAGAGCGTCAACGCCCTGACCTAATCAAAGGCTCTCGCAAAAAGCGTATTGCCGCTGGTTCTGGTACACAGGTACAAGATGTAAACCGTATGCTTAAGCAGTTCACCCAAATGCAGAAGATGATGAAGAAGATGCAGAAAGGTGGCATGAAAGGCATGATGCGCAACATGCAAGGCATGATGGGCGGCGGTGGAGGTATGGGCGGAATGGGTGGTGGCTTTAACCCGTTTGGTCGATAATCTACAAATGTAAGCTTTAGCTACGTTACTTTTCATAGTGTTAGCCGTGTCACAGAAAGTGTACGGCAGCTATGTTGGTGAAAAAATAGCTAAAGCCCTTGCATTGCACCGGAATAAGAGTAAAATTCCGGGGCTTTAATTTGGCACGAGACCCCAAGCTATTTACTTATACTTGGGGTTAATTATTTTATTAAGAAAGCAAAGAGGACGACATGGTAACCATTCGTTTGGCACGTCACGGTGCAAAGAAGCGCCCATTTTATCAAATCGTAGTTGCGGATAGCCGTAACGCTGCAACTGGCCGTTTCATCGAGAAAGTAGGTTTCTTTAACCCTACAGCTCAAGGTCAAGAAGAAGGTCTACGTCTAGACCTAGATCGCGTTAACCACTGGGTTGGTCAAGGCGCATCTCTATCTGATCGTGTAGCTAAGCTAGTTAAAGACGCTCAAAAAGCGGCTTAATTCTTTTTTAAAGAGAAATAGCTTATGTCGATGAAGGGTAAAGAAACTATGAGCGAGCAAAATAATAGAATTGTCATGGGTAAACTTGGGTCTACCTATGGTATTCGTGGCTGGCTCAAAGTGTTCTCCTACACAGACAATGCTGAAAGCATATTTGATTACAGCCCTTGGTATTTAAACCTAAAGGGTAAGTGGGTTGAGTACAAAGTTGAGAGCTGGAAACGTCATGGCCAAGGTTATGTATGTAAGCTAGCGGGATTAGATGTTCGTGAAGACGCGCAACTGATGACTAACTTTGAAATTGCTATTGACCCTGCTTCGTTACCTGAATTGTCAGAAGATGAATTCTACTGGCGCGAATTGTTCGGTATGCAAGTTTTTACCACTAAAGGTTACGACCTTGGTGAGGTCACTGACCTATTAGAAACTGGCTCGAACGATGTTCTAGTAATCAAAGCAAATCTTAAAGATGCTTTTGGCCAAAAGGAACGGTTAGTACCGTACCTTGAAGAGCAAGTGATCAAGAAAGTTGATCGCGAAGCTCGCCGGATCGAAGTTGACTGGGATCCTGGATTCTAACTCCAAATTACAGAGCGAGAGAACACATGTGGGTTGGCATTATTAGCCTTTTTCCTGAAATGTTCCGTTCTGTTACTGATTTTGGAGTAACAGGTCAAGCGGTTAAAAAAGGTCTTTTATCTATTGAGACATGGAATCCTCGTGATTTCACTCATGATAAACATCGCACTGTTGATGACAGACCTTACGGTGGTGGTCCTGGCATGTTAATGATGGTTCAGCCTTTGCGCGACGCTATCAAAACTGCCAAGCAAGCAGCACCGGGAAAGACGAAAGTCATCTATCTTTCACCTCAAGGTCGTAAACTCGACCAGAAAGGTGTTGAAGAGCTGGCAACAAACGAGAATTTACTTCTTATTTGTGGTCGCTATGAAGGGGTAGATGAGCGCATCATTGAATCTGAAGTTGACGAAGAATGGTCGATTGGAGATTTTGTGATGACGGGTGGCGAACTGCCAGCCATGACGCTGATTGATTCAGTATCTCGGTTTGTTCCGGGTGTACTTGGAGATTTCGCTTCAGCAGAAGAAGATTCTTTTGCAAATGGTTTGCTAGATTGTCCCCATTATACGCGCCCTGAGGTGCTAGACGATAAAGATGTACCATCGGTACTCAAGTCTGGAAACCATAAGGACATTCGTCGCTGGCGATTAAAACAATCGTTGGGCCGAACTTGGCTAAGAAGACCAGAACTCCTGGAAAACCTAGCTCTGACTGACGAACAGGAACAATTACTGGCTGAATTCATTAAAGAGCAACGCTCTTAACGAAAAGCAAGCAGTAACCTATTAAATTTAGTATCAGTTTATTCTAGGAATTTATACAAATGAGCAACATCATCAAGGCTCTTGAAGAAGAGCAACTAAAATCAGACCTTCCTAAATTCGCACCAGGTGACACTGTTGTAGTTCAGGTTAAGGTAAAAGAAGGTGACCGTGAGCGTCTACAGGCTTTCGAAGGCGTTGTAATCGCTATTCGTAACCGTGGTCTACACTCTGCATTCACAGTTCGTAAGATCTCGAACGGTGAAGGCGTAGAGCGTGCGTTCCAAACTCACTCTCCAATGGTTGATAGCATCGAAGTTAAACGCCGTGGTGCAGTACGTCGTGCCAAGTTGTACTACCTACGTGAGCGTTCTGGTAAGTCAGCTCGTATTAAAGAGAAGCTTACTAAGAAGTAATTCTTTTTGCATTCTATCGATAAAAGCGGAGCCATTTGGCTCCGCTTTTTTGTGTCTGTTATTTGGAGCTTAGCAGGTAAGAGATCCCCAATTCGCTCGTACCTCACTCTTGAGGATGACAAACCAGACGAAACTCATATTTAACCGTCATTCCCTAGACTGACGAAGGAAGGAGTAGGGAATCTCTACTAGCGCCGTGTTATAGGCAATAAAAAAGGATTGACGTTAAACGCCAACCCTTCAAAATTTACTCGTTACTCGTTACT